>SKQI01000248.1 GCA_007119095.1 Wenzhouxiangella sp.
CTGCCTTCGATGCCGAGCGTTTCAGCGCCAAGATAGCCGGAGAAATCCGCGACTTTGATCTTGATCGCTATCTGTCTCCGAAGGAAGCACGGAAGTCTGACCCGTTCATTCATTACGGCATGGCGGCCTGTATTCAGGCCATCGAAGATGCCGGGCTGGAAGCCCAGCCCGCGGCGCCCGAGCGCTTCGGCCTGGCCGTTGGCGCCGGCATAGGCGGTATTCAAACCATCGAAAATGCCTACCAGACCTATCTGGACAGCGGACCAAGGCGAATTTCACCGTTTTTTGTTCCCGGTTGCATCATCAACATGATCGCCGGGAATGTCTCGATTCGGTATGGGTTCAAGGGTCCGAATATTTCCATCGTGACTGCCTGCACAACCGCAACCCATTGCATCGGTGAAGCCGCTCGGATGATTGCCTACGGCGACGCTGACGTCATGGTTGCCGGCGGCGCAGAATACGGTACGACCCCAACCGCCTACGGTGGCTTTACCGCAGCCCGGGCCTTGTCAACGCGCAATGATGATCCTGAGCGCGCCAGCAGACCATGGGATGTGGACCGAGACGGCTTTGTGCTGAGTAACGGAGCCGGCGTGGTCGTCATCGAGGAACTGGAGCACGCGCGCAAGCGCGGTGCGCGCATTTATGCAGAGCTGGCCGGTTACGGTCGTAGCGCCGATGCCTACCACATCACCTCACCGCCGGACGGTGGTGAAGGGGCCGCGCGCTGCATGAGCAATGCCATCGAAGATGCGGGCATTGATGCCAGCGACGTCGGCTACATCAACGCCCACGGAACTTCTACCCAGGTGGGCGACCGGGCGGAATGCGAAGCGATTCGCAGCGTGTTCGGTGCGCATTGCAAAGACTTGATGATCAGCTCGACAAAGTCGATGACCGGCCATCTGCTGGGTGCCGCCGGCGGCATCGAAGCGGTCATCAGCGTCATGGCACTACATGATGCAGTGATACCGCCGACGATCAACCTTGATCAGCCCGACCCGGCCTGTGAAGGCCTTCACCTGGTCCCGCATCAGGCACGCGAAGTGAAGGTGGATTACGCGTTATCGAATTCCTTCGGTTTCGGGGGCACGAACGGCTCACTGCTGTTGCGGCGTTTCAACTGAGCAGCGGCGCTGCCGCTTTTTAGACCTTGGCCTGCCTGTTCCCGCTTGAGGAAACGCCTGACCTGCTCGCTATCCATCGAGCGGAGCCTGATCGCTGGCCTTACCTGTTGGCCAGCTCTTCACAAGGCGGCAATCTGGCGCGCTGGTCCATGCTCTTGTACGCCGATGGTCCGGTACTGACGCTTGATCAGGCTGGACTGGAAGGTCCGGGTCAGGGCGATACCTTCCTGGACCGGCTGCGGGACTGGACGGGTTTGCCGTCAAAGCCGACAGAACCCCTTGCGTTGCCGTTTGCAGGTGGCTGGTTTTTATACCTCGGTTACGAGCTGATTGGCGAAATCGAGCCGACCCTCAGATTGCCTTGCGCCCGTGACGGCTTACCGACCGCACTGGCCGCGCGCTGCCCGGCAGCCATCGTTATCGACCATATCGAGCACAAGAGCTGGCTGGTTGCTGAAACCTCATCCGACCTTGAGCAGGCGCGCTGCGCCATGACAGTCGATCGCTCAGCCGAGGAGCAACAGGATTCCGCCCTTAAGCTGACCCTTCAGGCCGAACCCGGGGTCGACTTCATGCAAGGGGTGGCGCGGATTCGCGAGTGGATCCTGGACGGAGACGTATTCCAGGTGAATCTGTCGCGGGGCTGGCTTGGTCAATCCACCACGACCCTGGATCCGGTTTTAATTTACCGCCTGCTTGGCCAGAACAATCCCGCGCCCTTCGCTGGGCTGGCCCGTTTGCCCGGCGGCACTATCCTGAGCTCGTCGCCGGAACGACTGGTGGAAGTGCGCGGTCGGCAGGTACAAACCCGGCCTATTGCCGGCACTCGGCCGCGCGGCGCATCAGCTGATCAGGATGTGGGTCTCAGCGAGGAATTGATTGCGCATCCAAAGGAGCGGGCCGAACACATCATGCTGATCGATCTCGAGCGCAACGATCTCGGCCGGGTCTGTGAACCCGGCACGGTGCAAGTGGATGAGCTGATGATGATCGAAAGCTACGCCCACGTCCATCACATTGTTTCCAATATTCGGGGTCTGCTGCGGCCCGGGGTACATGCCGCTGATGTGATCGCGGCCGTTTTTCCTGGCGGCACGATTACCGGCTGCCCGAAAGTAAGATGCATGGAAATCATTGCCGAGCTGGAGCAGCATGGTCGCGGTTTCTACACCGGCGCGATGGGCTACCTGGGTCTTGATGGTGGCATGGACCTGAATATCCTGATTCGGAGCATGGCCGTTACCGGGTCCGCGCTCAGCTTCCGAACCGGCGCCGGTATTGTTGCCGACTCCGAGCCCGCCGCGGAGCTGGCCGAGACCGAAGCAAAGGCGCGCGGCCTGCTGCGAGCCCTGGCCGGATGAGCTCAAGCCTGGTCAACGGCAAGCTCCAGACTCTGGTGCCCGCGAATGACCGGGCCCTGCTGTATGGTGACGGACTATTCGAAACTGTGGTTTTCCGCGCTGGTCACGCGCCACTTTGGCCGTTGCACTGGCAGCGCTTCGAGCATGGCTGCCAGGTGCTTGGGCTGCTGTGCCCGGATCCTGAAACGGTGCTGGCGCAATGTCGGCAGTTGTGTTCTGCAACCGGCATGAGCGTGATTCGTTTCCAGCTAAGCCGCGGCAGCGGCGGACGGGCTTACTGGCCTGACGAACAGGCGCCACCACGCCTGTTTGTCCAGGGCAGGGCATGGCCGGCTGAAATCAGCGCAGTTCGCCAGCGTGGACTTCGACTGCATAGCTCCAGCGTCCGCCTGGCCAGCGACTCGAGCCTGGCGGGGTTGAAGCACTGCAATCGGCTCGAGCAGGTCATGGCCGCTCGTGAATGCGCGCGGGCAGGCTTTGACGAGGCGCTGTTGTTCAACGGCCAGGGCAGGCTGGTCGAAGCCATTGCATCGAACCTGATCCTTGAGCTGGACGGCAAGCTGGTTACGCCGGACGCCGGTTGCGGCGTTGCCGGCGTGGGACTTCGCTGGATAATGGAGCAAGCGGGACTTGACATTCAGCCGGTCTCGCTTGATTCGGACAGGGTCACTGCCTCGACCAGCATCGTAGTGATAAACTCGGTCGCCGGTCCTCGCATGGCCGTCGAGCTCGACGGTCGGTCACTGTCTTTTTCGTCGCGCTGTCGCGCGTTACAGCAACTCTGGGTGGATTCACTCTGGTAATGATGCGCAAACTGCTTGCCTTTGTTGCGATCCTTGGGCTCGGCCTGGCGTTGGCATCGGCCTGGCTGCTGCACGATTGGCAGCGCTTCGTCGATCAGCCGGTCAACCCGGATAGTGAGCTGACACTTTGGCTGCCCAGCGGCACCAGTTTTCCCGCCCTTGTGCGACAGCTGGAGACCCTTGGGCTGGCATCGTCCCGGCACTGGCATTGGCGCGTCTGGCCTCGCCTCCACGAACCAGCGCTCCGAGCCGGCGAGTATCGGATCGAGCGCGGCCTGCGCCTGAACGAGCTGGTCGGCGTACTGGAAAGCGGTCGCGCCGTCGAACACCGTTTTACCATTGTCGAAGGCTGGACCACGGCCCGTCTGCGCCAGGCCCTGGCGGCCGATCCGCGCCTTGCCCAGCTGACTCGAGAGATGGACGAAGCGGAGCTGATGCGAATGCTGGGCTGCGAGGACTGCCCCAGCGAGGGTCGGTTCCTGCCGGAAACCTATTTTTTCACTCGGCCCGGCTCGGACCAGGCGCTGCTGACGCGAGCATTCAATGACATGAACGACGCACTCGCCAAAGCCTGGGCACAACGTCAGCCGGATCTGCCGCTTTCCTCACCTGAAGAACTGCTGGTGCTGGCATCCATTATCGAACGGGAAACCGGCCAGGCTGCCGAGCGGGCCAGGGTAGCCGGTGTGTTTACCCGTCGCCTGCAGCTGGGCATGCGTTTACAGACCGACCCGACGGTGATCTATGGCATGGGCGATGACTTCGATGGCCGTCTGCTGAGAGCACATTTGCGCATCGACCATCCCTGGAACACTTATACCCGGCATGGACTGCCGCCAACGGCCATCGCCTTGCCTGGCAGACCGGCGATAGAAGCAGCCGCGAATCCGCAAGACGGAACAGCCTTGTATTTCGTTGCCCGCGGTGATGGCAGCCACCATTTCTCCGATACGCTGGAGGAACATAACCGGGCCGTCAACCGCTATATCCGGGGGAGACGATGAGCCGCGGTCGCCTGATTACCCTGGAAGGCGGCGAGGGCGCAGGAAAAACCAGCGCGGTCAACTGCATTGCCGAATGGCTACGCAATCAAGGCAGTGATGTCGTGATCACCCGCGAGCCCGGTGGCACGGCCGCGGCAGAGCGTATTCGCGGCGTGCTTCTGGACCCCGCGACCGGCGATCTGGACCCGCTGACAGAGGCGCTGCTGATGTTCGCCGCCCGGGTCGAAAATCTGGTTCAGGTCATTCGCCCGGCACTGGCGTCGGGCCGGGATGTGGTGTGCGACCGGTTCACTGACGCCAGTCGCGCCTACCAGGGTGGCGGCCGACAGCTGGGCATGGGCCCGGTCAACGCGCTGGCTGAGCTGGTCCACCCCGACCTCGCACCTGATCTGACCCTGCTGCTGGATGTACCCGTGGACATCGGCATGACTCGGATCTCAGGCCGTGGACAGTCGCCAGACCGCTTCGAACAAAACCGCCATGATTTCCTGGAGCGGGTGCGTCGCAGCTACCTCGACCAGGCCCTGGCCGAGCCCGAGAGGTTCGCCGTCATTGATGCCAGCCCGGCCATTGATCAGGTGCATGACCAGATCATCCATGTGCTGATGGAGCGACTGACATGAACCTGCCGTGGCTTGAAGAGCCGCAGCGGCGACTGGAACAGACGCTGCAGGCCAATCGGCTGGGCCACGCGCCGCTGATCTGTGGTCCTGCAGGACTGGGCAAGCTTGAACTGGCGCGGTGGCTGCTTGCCCGCATTCTTTGCCTGTCGCCTGCTGGCGAGGCGCCATGTGGCCAGTGTCGTTCCTGTGAGTTGCTGGCCAGTGGCAGTCACCCCGACAGCTTTCGGCTGGCTATCCCGGAGGACAAGAAAGAGATTCCGGTCGATGATGTGCGCGGCATGATCGCCAGCCTGCAGCTCACGCCCAGGGTGGGTCCAAATCGCGTTGGCCTGATCGAGCCGGCCGAAGCAATGAACCGGAATGCAGCCAATGCCCTGCTGAAAACCCTGGAGGAGCCGGCGGAAAAAGCCTGGTTGATCCTGGTCAGTCACCAGCCAGGCCGTCTCCCGGCAACGATTCGCAGTCGCTGTCAGAAAATCGTGATTCGTCCGCCTCATGCCGACCAGGCATCTGCCTGGCTGGTCGACCGTCACCCGTCAATAGAGGGCGCTGATCTTGATCGCGTGCTGACCCTGGCTGCCGGTGCGCCATTGGCCGCAAGCGCCCTGCTGGCCGGCGATGGACTAGACCATGGCCGACAGATTCTGGAAGGTCTGCTGGCCGTTGCCGCCGGCGGTTCGGCATCGGCAGTGGCCGACGACAGCTGGCATGCAAGCCCGGAATTGACCTGGCACTGGCTATCGGTATGGATGGCGGCGATCATGCGCCATGCGCAGGGACTGCCGGACAGCGCATTGCCTGCGACGTTCAAGCTGCCGGCCGAGCTCGAGCCACAAAGTCTGGCCAGACTATGGGAGCAGAGCCTGGCCGGACGCCGGATGTCCACCATGGCCGTGCGCCACGACTTGTTGATTGGCAAATGGCTGCTAGAATGGGCCCGCTGTTTTTCTCCCGGAACCTGATTCATGGCCCAGAAAGGCATTCTTTCCTACAACATCGAAACCAAGCAGGAGCTGTATGCTGCGTTCATGCCGTTTCTGATCAACGGTGGGTTGTTCGTGCCAACCAAAAAGAACTTCAAGCTGGGAGATGAAGTGCTGATTCTGCTCAGCCTGCTCGGCGAAGAGCGTATTGCCATTCCGGGCAAGGTGGCCTGGATAACGCCGCCCGGTTCACAGCACAGCATCAACAGTGGTGTCGGCGTTCAGTTTGCCGACAGCCCGGAAGGCACCCAGGCCAATGCCACCATCAGCTCACTGCTGGCCGGCATGCTCGAATCCGATCGCCCGACCCGGACGATCTGAAAAAAACACCTCATTCAGCCATTTTCCTGATCACATCGATGGCGGCTTCGAGCTGCTGCATCGGGGTGTAGAAATGGGGTGAGAGACGCAGGCAGCGGCCACGAATGGCGGCATGAATTCCGTGCAAGGTCAGCTGCGCCAGGGCGCTCTCCGGATCTACCCCGTCTATCACAAGGCTGACGATACCCGCGCGGTGCTCCCGCGCTATCGGGCTGGTCAGCCAAATGCGCGGCACTGACTCCAAAGCCTCGGTCAGCAGGTCGGTCCTGTCGAGCAAGGCCGAGCCGACCCGGTCCATTCCCTGTTCGACCAGCAGCGACACCGATGCTTCCAGACCATGGATAGCGGCAGTATTGAGCGTTCCAGGCTCAAATCGTCGCGCCGAATTCGGTGGCGTCCAGTCCGGGCGCGAAAAATTGAACGGATCCGGGAACATACGCCAGCCCGGCTCGACCACGTCCAGCAGGGCCCTGGCCTCGGGCCGGCTCCAGAACAGGGCCAGACCCTCCGGTGCCAGCAGCCACTTGTGCGAACCGGCAACAACAAAATCCGCCTGGACCTGGTCGACATCAAGGGGCAGGGCACCGAGATGCTGAATGGCGTCGATGCAAAACAGCACGCCGTGCCGGCTGCAGGCCTCGCCCAGGCGCGCGAGATCAAGTCTGTGGCCGTTTTCGTAGTGCACAGATGAAACGGCGAGCAGGCGCGTGCTGGGCCCGATGGCGGCGATCAGCGAGCGTTCCGGGTCGTGGGTGTCCAGACTGACCGGGCGCGGTTGTACGCCAAGTCGTTCCAGGGCCATCCAGGGCAGGGTGTTGGAGGGAAAGTCTTCTGCCATGAAGACCACACTGTCACCCGCTTGCCAGTCCAGGCCGCGGGCAATACGATTCAAGCCGGTGCTGGTGTTGGATACCAGCGCAATATCGTCGGCATTTTCCTGCCCCAGCAGCGACGGTGCCAGCTCTCGAAGACGCTGCTCGACCTGCAGCCAGCGGCCGTAGCCCAGCGGACCCTGGCTGGCGTTGTCGGACACGAAGTCCTGCATGGCCTTGCTGACCGGCTCAGGCCACGGCGAAATGGCCGCATGATTCAGCCAGGTACGACGACCAATAACCGGAAAAAGCTCGGCAACCGATGCCGAGGTCGAAGGATTCATTTCCATCCCGGCATCTTAACCGCCCGCCGCCGCCCACATGGCACAATCCATGACTTGGTACAGCTCACTTCAGCGCCGGTTGTGGCAGCATCCAAAGCCTTTCCTGATTACGTATGTGTCTCAGCCATGCCTTCCGCGCGTTGATCGGTCAGCGGGCCTTGTTTGTCAGGCCTTGAGGTGCAGCCGAAGCGCGCAGGGCCAGGCGGATAAAGGGCCGCCGCCTGTTTGAGCGGAGCGCCCGATAGGGCGTGCAGCGAGTTCGGCGGACCCCGCCTGGACCGAGCACTGCAGGGAATCGGCCGCCCGCAAGGGCGGTCGACAAACCGTTGGCCTGACAGACAAGGCCCGCTGACCGATGGCTGAGGTACGTACGTAATCAGGAAACCTTTTGGACGCAAAGCAGCGAAGCAGCTAAGGTTTTGAAAAGCTCGCATTCCCTGGCTGCTTTGCGGGCCGAACAATTTGGTTTTTTTAATCGACAAGAGATCTTTGCGGACCGCCCATGCGCGCCATCATTCACGTTGATATGGATGCCTTCTTTGCCAGCGTGGAGCAGCACGATGATCCGGCCCTGCGTGGCCGTCCAGTGATGGTGGGCGGCGGTAGTCATCGGGGCGTGGTCGCCGCGGCCAGCTACGAGGCGCGCCAGTTCGGCGTGCGCTCTGCGATGCCGGGCGCGGTGGCGCGCCGCTTGTGCCCACAGGGTGTTTTCGTCAAATCACGATTTGCTCGTTATCGCGAAGTGTCTGCCGAAATCTTCACAATCTTCCGTCGCTATACCGACCTGGTGGAAGGGTTGAGTCTGGATGAGGCCTTTCTCGATGTCAGCGAAGCCGTGCGTCCGGAACGGGGGCTGGAGCAGATCGGCCGGGCCATCAAGCGCGATATCGGCCGTGTCTGTGGGCTCACGGCTTCGGTTGGCATGGCCCACAACAAGCTGCTGGCCAAGCTCGCTTCCGATTACGACAAGCCTGATGGTTTCACCCTGGTGCGTTTTGAGGATACCCGGCGATTTCTCGATCCGCTGCCGATTCGGCGTCTGCCCGGCATTGGTCCGCGCAGCGCCGACAAGCTGCACGATGCCGGCATCTACACCTTGGGCCAGCTCAGAAGGACGCCGAGTGAGCTGCTGTTCGAGCTATTCGGCGCAACCGGCCTGGAGTTCGCCCGGCGCGCCGCCGGTAAGGATGAGCGTCCGGTCAAGTCAACCCGGGTGCGGCGTTCGATCAGCCAGGAAAACACATTCAGCCAGGACCATACATCGCTGGCATCGCTGCGGCCTGTTCTGCAGGCACAGTCCGAGCAAGTCGCCGAAACGCTGGTCAGGAAACAACTGTACGCTCGCACGGTCACCCTCAAACTTCGGTCCAGCCGCTTTTCCACCCTGACCCGAAGTTTGTCTCTGAATGGCTACACCCAGAGCGCGGATCGGATCAGCGCCACGGCCTTTGAACTGTTGGAAAACTGGGCGGAATGGCGATCTGGTTTTGCCGTTCGCCTGCTCGGTGTCGGCGTCAGCGGCCTCGAGGCCCAACCAGCCCTCGAAACCATCCTCGATGAAAACCAGGGCTGCAACCAGCCAAGTGCCGATGGCGGAGGCCACTGAGGGCCTCCGCCATCAAAACATCAATCGGAACATCCCGATGATTGTCGGGCTAACGACTTGCCATCTCAGCTATCGGAACTGCGCGGTTCGCCAAACTGATCGCGCAGCTCGCGTCTGAGGATCTTGCCAACATTGGTCTTCGGCAGTTCGTCCACGAACTCGACGTATTTAGGAACCTTGTAGCCGGTCAACTCCTTGCGGCAGTGCTCACGCACTTCCTTGACGGTCAGGGATTCGTCCTTGCGCACGACCACGACCTTGACCACTTCGCCCGATTTCTCATCCGGCGCGCCAATCGCGCCGACCTCAAGCACTTTCGGGTGAGCAGCGACCACATCCTCGATTTCATTGGGATAGACGTTGAAGCCGGAGACCAGGATCATGTCCTTCTTGCGATCGACGATATAGAAAAAACCCTGCTCGTCCATTTTCGCCATGTCACCGGTTTTCAGCCAACCCTCGTCATCAAGCACCTTGGCCGTCTCTTCCGGTCGGTTCCAGTAGCCTTTCATTACCTGCGGGCCGTGGACGCACAGCTCGCCGGTTTCGCCGGCCGGCTGAGCATTGCCATCGGGGTCGATGACCTTGCACGAAGTCGAGGAAATCGGCAAACCAATGGCGCCGTTGTAATCGGTCAGAGTCATCGGGTTGATGCAGGCTGCCGGCGATGTTTCGGTCAGACCATAGGCTTCGATCAACGGCACACCGGTAATCTTTTTCCACTTGTCGGCCACGGCACGCTGTACGGCCATGCCACCGCCGAGGGTCATCCGCAGATTGGAAAAGTCGAGCTCGCTGAAGCCCGGCGTGTTGAGCAAGCCATTGAACAAGGTATTGACCCCGGTAATGGCGGTGAAATCGACGTTCGACAGTTCCTTGATGAAGCCGGGCATGTCGCGTGGGTTGGTGATCAGCACGTTGCGACCGCCGAACTTGAGGAAAACCAGGCAGTTGGCCGTCAGGGCAAAGATATGGTAGAGGGGCAGGGCGGTGATGATGGTTTCCGCGCCCGGACTGACCCGGTCACCCAGCCAGGCCGAGGACTGCTGCATATTGGCAACCATGTTGCCATGGGTCAGCATGGCTCCCTTGGAAACGCCGGTGGTGCCGCCGGTGTATTGCAGGAACGCCAAGTCATCATGCCCCAGCTTGGTCGGGGTCAGTTTGGCGCCGGCCCCGTCGGCCAGCACGCGCTTGAAGGGTATCGCGTCGGGCAGGTTGAACTTCGGCACCATCTTTTTGATGTAGCGAAGCACGAAATTCATGATCGCTCCCTTGGGGAATCCGACCATGTCGCCCATGGTGGTCAAAATGACGTGTTCGACATCCGTGTCATCAATGACCGCCTCAAGCACGTTGGCGAAATTCTCGATAATGACGATCGCGCGAGCGCCTGAGTCCTTGAGCTGATGCTTCAGCTCGCGAGCGGTATACAGCGGGTTGGTATTGACCACGACCAGCCCGGCCCGCAAAGCACCGAACACGGCGATGGGGTACTGCAGCACGTTCGGCATCATGATGGCGATACGGTCGCCCGGATTCAGCCCCAGCGCCTGTAGCCGGGCACCAAAAGCGCGGCTGTACTCGTCAACCTGGGCATAGGTGAGGGTGGCGCCAAAATTCACATAGGCCACCTTGTCTGCATATTCCTGACAACTTTTTTCGATGACCTCGACCACCGAGCTGAATTCGTTCATGTCGATTTCGGCAGGCACGTTGGCCGGATACTGGTCAAGCCACGGTTTTTCGGACATGTTGTTCTACCCTTGTATTTGATCTTTATGGACTACCAAGTCCAAGCTTGGCATAGCTTGCGCGCCGACACAAGCAGCGCCCGGATTTGCCCAGGAGACACGAGCCGTTTATCATCGCTGAAACCGACGGCGTGGCCAGGAACAGCGAATCTCATGGGCGAACAAAACGTACAGCAGACCAGCGACGAAACCACTCGCCGCGCATTCATGAAGGCCTTGCTCGACGAGGTCAGGGCCCTGGAAGACATGCATCAAAACGGCATGTTCGAGTCCGGGGTGCGTCGTATTGGCGCCGAACAGGAAATGTTTCTGGTCGATCGCGCCGCCCGGCCGGCCCTGACGGCCATGCAGATTCTCGAACGCATGGATGACCCCCGTTTCACCCATGAACTGGGGCTATTCAATCTGGAAGCAAACCTGTCACCGCTGGAGTTGGGCGGCAACTGCTTGCGCCAGCTTGAGGCCGAAACCAACGAGGTGATGGGCATTGCCCGCGACAAGGCAGCCGAGGTCGGGAGCCGAGTCGCCCTGGTCGGCATCCTGCCTACCCTGACGCGCGAACATCTGAGTCTGGATGCGATCGTTCCCACGGCGCGTTACTTTGCCCTTAACGAGGCTTTGCTGCGTCTTCGGGGCAGCAATTTCCAGATTTCGATCAAGGGTATTGACCAGCTCAGCTTCAATCATGACAACCTGATGCTGGAGGCCTGCAATACCAGTTTCCAGATCCACTTCCAGGTCGGCCCGGAAGAGTTTGCGCATCTCTACAACATTGCCCAGGCTGTGACCGGACCGCTGCTGGCCGCGTCGGTCAATTCACCCATTCTGCTGGGCAAACGCCTCTGGCACGAAAGTCGAATTGCCGTCTTCGAGCACTCGATTGATGCTCGCTCCGAGGCCCACGCCGCCCGCGGCCACAAGCCCAGGGTTCATTTTGGCGACAGCTGGATCGACGAATCGGTGATCGAGATTTTCAAGGAAGATATCGCTCGCTTCCGGGTCATTCTCACGACCGAGTTTGAAGATGATCCGATTGGCATGGTGGCTCGAGGCGAGGTACCCAAGCTGAACGCACTGCGCTTGCACAATGGTACGGTCTATCGCTGGAATCGCGCCTGTTACGGGATTTCCGACAACGGCAAACCGCATCTGCGCATCGAAAACCGGGTCATTCCCTCGGGACCAACGGTGTTGGATGAGGTTGGCAACGCCGCTTTCTTTTTCGGCATGATGGCGAAACTCTCTCGCTCGGTCGACGATATTCGAGAGCACCTCAGTTTCTCCGACGTCAAGTCGAATTTCTTGGCTGCTGCCCGAGAAGGCATTCGCGCCCAGCAGGTCTGGTTTGATGATCGCCAGATGACCGCCCAGGAGCTGGTTCTCGATATTCTGCTGCCACTGGCCAGGGAAGGCCTGACCGAAGCCGGTATCGACAGCGACGATATCGACCGTTACCTGGGCGCGGTTCAGAAGCGCGTCGAGCGTCGACGCACCGGGGCACGCTGGCAGCTGGAGTCACTGGAGAACATGCGCGGCCAGGGCAGCGCTCACGAGTGCCTCCGGGCGCTGACCTCCAGCATGCTTGATCAGCAGCACTCGGGCAAACCCATCGCCGATTGGGAGTTGGCCGAATTCTGCCGCAGCCAGGACTGGCGGGACAGTTACCGCACCGTTGGTCAATTCATGGCCACCGACCTGTTTACCGTCCGCCCGGACGACATCGTCGACTTCGCCGCCAGCCTGATGGAGTGGCGCTACGTCCGTCACGTGCCGGTCGAAGACGACTCCGGCCAGTTGCTTGGACTGATCTCGCACCGGCAGCTGCTGCGTCTGATCGCCCGCGGGGGCAAAATGGACCAAAGCACCATGGTCCGGGACATCATGCGTCCGGACCCGCTGTCCGTCAGCCCTGATACAACAACGGTGGAGGCCATTCGGCTGATGCGTGAGAAACGTCTGAGCTGTCTCCCTGTGGTCGAAGATGGCAAGCTGGTCGGCCTGGTTACCGAATATGACCTGATCGTGGTCGCCGGCCGCCTGCTGGAAAGCTACCTGGCCGAAGAATGAGCGCCCGCCCACGCATGGATCGACAGCGGCTGACTGTCGCGGCCATCGTACTGGCCGTGCTTGCAACGCTGCTGCTGGTCGCCTGCGCACCACCCTTGCCCGACGAGGAGCTGATCCGTCAGCGCCACGACGATATGGCCCAGGGGCTGGCCGATCGCAGCGCGCGGGCCGTGATGGCACCGTTGGCCGACGATTTCAGCGCCGAGACCTGGAATCTCGACTTGCGCGGTGTGCGCCTGTTGCTGGAGCGGGAAATGCGCGCTCACGAGCGCCTGCGTGCCCGCATTCAGGATTTTTCGGTCACCCTGCACGGAGAAGCGCGTGCCACTGCTGACTTCCGGCTGATCCTCACCGGCGGCAGCGGTCTCATTCCCGAGCGTGTCCGCGGTTACCGCGTTCGAACCGGTTGGCGTCGTGAAGGTTCGGACTGGGTGATGATTTCGGCCAGTTGGGAAGACGTGGTTGGTCAGTGAGTACGGCCATCGGCACCAAGGCCCTGCCCGAATCCCATCTATCGCCCCGTATCCGACGCTGGTTTGTTGACCGTTACGGCCGACCGACCGCCGTTCAGGCTGCGGCCTGGCCGGTCATTGCCGCCGGCGACAATGCCCTGGTTGTCGGCGCCACCGGCAGCGGAAAATCACTCGCCGCCTGGCTACCACTGATCGGGCGGCTGGCCGTATCGGGCCATCAGCGTGGCGTCAGCCTGCTCTACATTTCCCCGTTACGTGCCTTGTCGCGCGATATGGCCAACGGCCTGGAAGCCTGCCTCGAGGGCCTGGCGCGGGTTGATTGCCGCGACGGCCAGGTCTTGCAAATCGGCCTGCGCACGGGTGATACCAGGCCGACCGAGCGGGCCAGGCAGCGGCGCTGCCCACCCGACATCCTGCTCACCACGCCGGAGAGCCTGTTTGTTCTGCTTGGGAGCCGCGGCGGTCGCGACATGCTGCGCCAGGTGCGCGGTGTGATCGTCGATGAAATCCATGCCCTTGTCGAAAACAAGCGCGGCGCCCACCTGGCCCTGTCGCTGGAAAGATTGCAAAACCTGACTGGCGAACCCCTGCAGCGGATCGGACTATCCGCCACATCGCGGCCCAGGCGGCTTGCGGCCGGCTTTCTGGCCGGCGCCGGCCGGTCTTGCAGAATAGTGGGCGATCAGGCCAACACCATCCCGGAGCTCAAGCTTGAGCTGCCTGACACGCCGCTGGGACCTTTTGCGGGTAGCAACCACTGGGATCAGATCAACAACCGGCTGGTCGTGCTGGCCACGCAACCAGGCAACATGCTGGTGTTCTGCAATACCCGCTCACAGGTCGAACGGGTCGCCGCGCAGCTGGAAGATCACTTGCCGAATGACGCCCTCGCGGTCCATCACGGCAGCGTTGGCCGCGATCGTCGCGAAACCGTGGAACAGGGGATGAAACAGGGTCAGATCAAGGTCGTGGTCTGTTCTTCCTCGCTTGAACTCGGTATTGATATCGGTGTTTTGGACAGGGTTTGCCAGCTGGGGGCGCCGAGGGGCATCAACCCCGTCAGACAAAGAGCAGGCAGGGCCAGACATCGCCCCGATGCCGTGCCCCGCCTGCATGCATTTCCACTGACCCTGTCCGACCTGCTGGACTGGCAGGCGCTGGCCCAGGCCCTGGGACGCGGCCAGGTTGATGTGCTGCAGCCCTGCCGGGCGCCGCATGATGTGCTTTGCCAACACCTTGTCGCGATAGTCGCGGCCGGGCAGGAACAGATCAGCGAAATCTACCGCACGGTCACGCGGGCCTTCCCATGGCGGAAACTGCCTCTCGAGCAACTGGAGAGCCTGATCGCGATGCTGCACGACGGATTCGTCCCTGGACGCGAAGTCGGGCTTGGCCCGATTATTCGCCTGGGCCCCGATCGACTGGTTGCTGCAACCGGTGCCGCCCGCATGGCTCTGCTCAATGCCGGCACCATCCCCGAATGGTTCGAATACGAAGTGATTGCGCCCGCTCAGGAGCTTCGTCTCGGCAAGCTCGACGAAGAATTTGCCTTCGAGTCCTCTCCCGGGCAGATCCTGCAGCTGGGTGGTCAGCATTGGCGCATTCTCAGGGTATTGCCCGGACGGGTCGAAGTAGAGGATGCCGGCGACGAAACGCCCAACCTGCCGTTCTGGTTTGGTGACGGCAGCGGTCGCAGTACCAGCCTGTCACGCCAGCTTGGCGTGCTGTTGGGCGCGGCCAATCGCGGCCGCCTGCCCGCAGACCCGCAGTTGGCGGCCTACCTTGCTGAAAGTCGGGCGAGCCTGGGCCGTTTGCCCGATGATAGAAGGATCGTTCTGGAACGTTTCTTCGACCCGTCCGGTGACCAGCACCTGGTCATCCACAGCGTGTTCGGCGCCCGTCTGAACCGGGCCTGGGGCCTTGCCCTGCGCAAGCGCTTCTGCCGCGGCTTCAACTTCGAACTGCAAGCGGCGGCAACGGACAACGGCGTGCTGATTTCACTGGGCGCGGTACACAGTTTCGATCTCGACGAAGTGCCGGGCTGGTTGAAAGCAAGCCAGCTCAGGGATCTGCTGATCCAGGCCATGCTCGATACCCCGATTTTTCAGACCAGGCTGCGCTGGTGCGCCAATACCGCCATGGCCATCCAGCGCCGAGATTTTCAGGGCCGGATACCGGCCCAGGTACAGCGCAACCAGACCGAAAACCTGATCGCGAGGATCTTCCCCGACCAGCTTGCCTGCCTGGAAAACCTGAGCGGCGAGCGCCGGGTTCCCGATCACCCCCTGGTCGAGCAAGCCCTGCGGGACTGCCTGAATGAGTACCTGGACCTGACCGGCCTGGAACGACTCTACCGACGCCTGGAGCGTGGCGAGGTGCATGTGCAGGCCGTCGATACAACCTTTCCTTCGCCACTGGCCATGGCACTCATTCATGCCCCGCGCAACAGCTTCCTGGATCCCGCGGCAGCGGAAGAAAGACGCACACGCAGCTTCGAGCAGCACCCGGACCGGAGAGCAGCGCCATCGGCCCGACCGCCGGCAGGCAGCTCGCCGGCCTTGAGCAGTGATCGTTTTGAACAACAGTTACTGTCTGCCGGCTATCTGTTGCCGGTCGAGGCCGAGCGCCAGGTGCTGGGTGCAGCTTTCCTGAAACTGGTACGCGACAGGTCAGCGATCAGCCTGCACCTGAACGCTGGGCAATGCCTCTGGGTTCATGTCGAGCGCCTGGCCGAAGCCATGGCCATCTGGCCTGATGCCCGGCTGCAGCCGCTGCTGCCGGCCGGGCTGCGGCCATCGCCGGTCAGCGACGCTGACGAAGCCTTGAGCCGGTTGCTTCTGGGGAGATGCCGCTTGCTCGGAGGGGTAACGGTGGCGCAGCTGGCTGGGGAAAATGGACTCGACATGACATCCATCCATGCTGCGTTATTGCGCCTTCGCACTGAAGGGTTGCTGACTTCTCAGGATCAGGGCGACAACGTCGTCTTCAGAGAAAGAAAACCCGCAGCCGTTGCTGCGGGTTGAGTCGATTCATTGGAGGGCAACGCGCCCGCCAGCAGCGCCGGCGGCATCAAATCACGTAGACGAACAGGAACAGTCCCAGCCAGACCACGTCAACGAAGTGCCAGTACCAGGCCGCTGCCTCGAAGCCGAAGTGATTCTTTTTGGTGAAATGACCGAAGGCACAGCGGATGGTAATGATGATCAGCATGATGGTGCCGATGATCACGTGCAGACCGTGGAAGCCGGTCAGCATGAAAAAAGTGGAGCCGTAAATGCCCGAGCCCAGCGTCAAGCCAAGATCCCGATAGGCATGGACGTACTCATAACTCTGGATGGCCAGGAAGATGCACGCCAGGACGATGGTCGCCAGCATCCACACCAGCAGGGCGGCGCGCTGGGCGCGCTTCAAGGCCCAGTGGGCGAGGGTGATGGTGATACCCGATGTCAGCAGAATCAAGGTATTCAACAACGGCAAACCAAACCCGGGGATGGTCTGGAAATCACCACCCAGTGCGGCCGGGCCGTGAGTCGGCCAGACGGCTTCGAAGCCAGGCCACAGCAGGGCATTGGTCATTGCCCCGGTTCCTTCGCCACCCAGCCAGGGCACGGACAGAATGCGGGCGTAGAACAGGGCGCCAAAGAACGCGGCAAAGAACATGACCTCGGAGAAAATGAACCAGATCATGCCGTGACGGAACGACAGATCCACCGAGCTGTTGTAGAGCCCCGCCTGTGACTCGCGGACCACATCGGCAAACCAGCCAAACATCATCAACAAGATGATGGCCACGCCGATCGCGAACAGCCACGGCCCGCTGGCGCCCTGGTTCAGCCAATTGGCCGCGCCAAGGGCGAAGGTGAATAGCCCCACTGACCCGACAATCGGCCACTTGGCGGTGCTGGGTACGAAATAGCTGCTCTGTGCCATGTTGCGAAAGCTCCCTTGCTTCAATTCACCGCGGCAAGCACTGCGGTGGCTTCATCGTTCTTGTAAATGATATAGGACAGCGTCACCAGTTCGACGCGCTCCGGTAGATTCGGATCAACCACGAACCGTACCGGCATGTCACGCGACTCGCCCGCGCCGAGCAGCTGCTCGGTAAAGCAGAAACACTCGGTCTTGTTGAAAAACAGCGATGCGCGACCCGGCGAAACACTGGGCACCGCCTGCGCGATCACCGGGTGATCGGCGCGATTGTAGGCGACGTACATGGTTTCGTAAAGCTTGCCCGGGTGAACGTCCATGAACCGCTGGGTAGGTTCAAAGCGCCAGGGCAGGCCGGAGTTCACGGTCGAAACGAACTGTACTCGAACCTTCCGATCGTAGTTGATCTCGTCGCTCAGCTCGACCTGAACAGGACCATCGGCAGTTCTGCCACCAATGCCGGTGATTTCACAGAACTTGTCGTACAACGGCACCAGCAGATAGCCAAATCCAAACATGGCCACGGCCATCATGGTCAAGCCAATCACGGTCTGCCAGGGTTTCTTGCGCGTTGAAGCAGTCATGTCAAGAAATAGTTGAAAACGCCGCGGCCGACAAAGAACAGATAGATACCCAGCACAACGGCGCCCAGGATCAGCGCGGTGCGTATCACACCGCGCCGACGTTCGTCCTTGCCTGGCATATCTTTATCCGTTCGATTGGCCATCTCGGATGCCACTAGGTCAGCTCATCCTTGTGCACAGCAACACTGTCATCCACCACCGGTGGTGTGTCGAAAGTGTGCAGCGGGGCAGGAGAGGGCACCGTCCATTCGAGGCCGCGCGCGCCTTCCCATACCTGGGCAGTCGCCTTCTCGCCACCGCGCACGCATTGCCAGATGATGTACACAAACAGCAGCTGGCCGAAGCCGTACATGAAGCCGCCAATCGAGGAAATCATGTTGAACTCAGTGAACTGCACAGCGTAGTCCGGAATCCGACGCGGCATGCCGGCCAGGCCCAGATAATGCTGCGGGAAGAACAGCACGTTGACCCAGATCGTTGACCACCAGAAGTGGATCTTGCCCAGCTTCTCGTTGTACATGTGGCCGGTCCACTTCGGCAGCCAGTAATAGACCGCTGCCATGATCGCGAAGACCGCCCCGGTGACCAGGACGTAGTGGAAGTGTGCGACCACGAAATAAGTGTCGTGGTACTGGAAGTTGGCAGGCACGATGGCAAGCATCAGGCCCGACAAACCGCCAATCGTGAACAGCACGACAAAGCCAAGTGCGAACAGCATCGGCGTCTCGAAGGTCATCGAGCCGCGCCACATCGTGGCTATCCAGTTGAATATCTTCACCCCGGTCGGGACTGCAATGACCATCGTTGCATACATGAAAAACAGCATGGCGCCCAGCGGCATGCCGACGGTGAACATGTGGTGGGCCCAGACGATGAACGACAGAAACGCAATCGATGCCGTGGCGTAGACCATCGAGGTGTAGCCGAACAGCCGTTTGCGCGAGAAGGTCGGAATGATTTCGGAAACAATGCCGAAGGCCGGCAGAATCAGAATATAGACCTCGGGGTGCCCGAAGAACCAGAAGATATGCTGGTACAGCACCGGGTCACCACCACCGGCGGCGTTGAAGAAGCTGGTGCCGAAAAAGCGGTCGGTCAAAAGCATGGTCACCGCACCAGCCAGGACGGGCATGACCGCGATCAGCAGGAATGCGGTGATCAGCCAGGTCCAGACGAACAGCGGCATGCGCAGCAGGGTCATGCCCGGAGCACGCATGTTGAGAATCGTGGCAATGATATTGATCGCGCCCATGATGGAGGAGATGCCCATCAGGTGAATGGCGAGAATCACGAAAGCCAGACTGTTGCCACCCTGCAGCGACAGCGGCGGATACAGCGTCCAGCCGGAAGCGGGCCCACCCGAGGGCATGAACAGGGTCATCAACAGCAGGGTAAAGGCAAACGGCAGGATCCAGAACGACCAGTTGTTCATTCGCGGAAGAGCCATGTCCGGCGCGCCAATCATCAGCGGCACCATCCAGTTGGCCAGGCCGACGAAGGCAGGCATCACAGCGCCGAAGATCATCACCAGCGCGTGCATGGTGGTCATCTGGTTGAAGAACTCAGGGTTGACCAGCTGCAGGCCAGGGGCAAACAGCTCAGCCCGGATCACCAGCGCCATGGCGCCGCCAACCAGGAACATGATCAGGGAGAAAACCAGGTACATCGTCCCGATTTCCTTGTGATTGGTCGAAAACACCCAACGAGCCAGGCCGGTCGGGTGATGTGCGTGATGGTCGTCGTGACTATCGTTGTTGTGCGCGGTGGTTTCGTGACTCATTATCTAAATCCTTTCTCAGCCTGGTCCGATGCTGCGGTTCAGCCCTGATTCAATTCTGCGATGGTGGCCGGTTGCACGACCTCGCCTTCATCCTCGCTCCAGGCGTTGCGCGTGTAGGTCAGCGCAGCGGCAATATCCTGGGGCTCAAGGCGGCTGCCAAAACCGGTCATTGCCGTGCCCTCGCGGCCGTGCATCACGACATCCAAATGGCTGTTCAAATCGCCAGTGGGAATGCCATTTCGGGCCAGGGCCGGAAACGCTGGCTCCAGGCCGCTGCCGTCAGATTGATGGCAGGCCGCGCACTGCGCCTGATACACATTGGCGCCGCGATCCATCAACTCATCACGCGTCCACAGTCGAGCTGCGTCGTGGGCGACATCAGCCATGTCCTGGCGCTGATTCGCGACCCAGGCGTCGTACTCTTCGCGAGATACGGCTTCAACCACGATTGGCATGAAGCCATGGTCCTTGCCGCAGAGCTCGGCGCACTGGCCGCGATAGACGCCTTCTTCCAGAATGTAGGTCCAGGCCTCATTCACCATCCCCGGAATGGCATCGCGCTTCCAGCCCAGATCCGGCACCCACCAGGAGTGGATGACGTCATCGGCAGTCAACAGGAAGCGGATGCGGGTGTTGACCGGGACGACCAGGCGATTGTCGACCTCGAGCAGATAGTTGTCCACGTCGCGCGGGTTAATGCCCGACCCGATTTGGCGCGCCTGGTTGCTGGCCCGGTCCATGGCCGAGAAGAAGCTGATCTCATCTTCCAGGTAATCGTACTTCCAAAGCCACTGGTACCCGGTGATCTTGATGTTCAACTCGGCGCCACCAGTGTCTTCCATGTCGATCAGCACCCGGGTGGCCGGCACCGCCATTACCACCAGAATCAGCACTGGGATGGCAGTCCAGATGATCTCGGCCTTGGTCGAATGCGAAAAACGCGCAGCTTGGTAACCTTTCGACTTGCGGTGAACCACGATCGAGGTAAACATCGCCGTGAATACCAATACTCCAATCACGGTCACGATGGCCAGGATCGTATTGTGCAGCTGATAGACATCCTGACTGTAAGGCGTAACGCCACGCGGCATATTGTCACCGACGGCAAAAATGCCCCAGGTAATCACCGCAATGACCGCCAGAACGGCCAGGCCTACGATCAGTTCGTTGGTTCTCTTCATCCTCGAATCACCTGTCGTTATTGATCTTGCAAACCGGTACCGGCAGTACCTCTTGCACGCCGCGGGTCGCCATCAGCCACCCTGAACGCATTTTTTTGCCATCCTGATCAGGATCGCTGGGCCATTGGCCCCAGCGCAAACACAACGCGCTGTCTTCACTTGCTCTGCCATCGCTGACTGCCTTGCCAGGCACTATGCGATCGCAGGCCTTCCCTGACCGCATTGGCCAGTTCCAGCCGCTCATTCACCGGAAGAAACGCACCAATCTGTTGCGTTTCCCCCTTGCAACGAAGCAGCACCCGCTTGTCACCCAGGGCGGCTTCTGCAATTTCAATCCGAACCCAGGCCGCGGGCCAGCTTCGGCGGATTTTGCGACGAAGATCGTAGTGTTCCACAACCAGATCGTCCGGGCCAACCAGCAAACGTTCCCTGGCCCAGTTTCCCCGCCATGCCAGCCGCAGACACCAGCCGACGATCAGCAGGTGAACGATCGCGATCACCATGACAGGCCACAAGCCCATGATCAGCGGGAACAGGGCTGCCAGCAACGTCACCGCGCTCAAAAGCAAAAAGAACCCGGCCAGTCGATCCAGCGACATGGACAGGTTCGACCTGGCCTCGATGATGCTGTTGCCCGGAGCTTCCGGGTTGTCCAAGACTTCGATCACGTTCGCGGTGAGCCATGCTCGATCGGCACTGCGAGTGAGTGCGTATTGTAGCCGATGGGGCGAAAGTACGGCAAAGGATTTTCTTCACTTGCATCAAGGGCCTTGGTCACCACAAGGCGCTCTCGGACGCTGAACCTGACTGTGTCGGGGTGGGCTTTGCAACGGAAAAAGTCCGCCTGCGTTACACTTCCGGCTTTGAACGTCTGCCACCTTTTCATGGACGCGATTATGAGCACGCCGGATCAGGAATTTGTCATCAACAAGGCCAGTTATGGAGATCCGCTGACCGCTGCACTGGAAGCCGCCTGGGCGCTGGACGAAGCCGAGCACGTGCGTTTCCTGCTTGACCAGTGCGGTCTCGATGATGCTGCCAGGTCAAAAATTCAGGGCAGTGCGTTGAAGCTGGTCGAACGGGTGCGCCAGCGCAGCCGCGATGCCGGCGCGATGGAAGCGTTCATGCGCGAGTACGACCTGTCTTCCGAGGAAGGCGTTGTCTTGATGTGCCTGGCCGAGGCGCTGCTCAGAATTCCGGACAGCGATACCGCCGAGAAGCTGATCTCGGACAAGCTGTCAGACGCCAACTGGGAGTCGCACCTCGGAAAAAGCGATTCGCTTTTCGTCAACGCGTCGACCTGGGGTCTTATGCTGACCGGCAAGCTGGTCAGGGTCGGCAGCAGCAGCAAGCGCGATGTCGGTGCCACCCTGGCAAGAATTGCCAACAAATCGGGCGAGCCCGTCGTCCGCCTGGCCATCCGTCAGGCGATGCGGATCATGGGCCATCAATACGTGATGGGACGCAATATCAAGGCGGCGATCGATCGATCACGAAAAAAGGCCAACAGACGCTACCGGTACTCCTTCGACATGCTCGGTGAAGCCGCGCTGACCGCCGCCGATGCCGAGCGCTATCGCCGAGCCTACGAAGACGCCATCCGCGCCATCGGCAGCAGCACCAGTGTCGAAGACGTGTTCGCCGCCCCGAGTATTTCAGTCAAGCTGTCGGCGCTGCACCCGCGCTATGAGCATGCCAAGCAGGAACGGGTGCTCGATGAACTGGTCCCGGTGCTGTTGGCGCTTGCCCGACTGGCAAAAGAGCAGGGCATCGCGCTGACAGTGGACGCCGAGGAAGCCGAGCGCCTGACCCTGTCGCTGCAGGTGTTCGAGAAAGTATTGGCCGACCCGTCGTTAGACGGCTGGAACGGTTTGGGGCTGGCTTTGCAGGCCTATCAGAAACGCGCCTGGGCGGCCATCGACTGGCTGGCCGATCGGGCACGACGCAGCGGCCATCGGATACCCGTTCGCCTGGTCAAGGGCGCCTACTGGGACACCGAAATCAAGTTCGCCCAGGTTGAAGGCCATGCCGACTACCCCGTGTTCACCCGCAAGTGCAACACCGACTTGTCCTACCTGGCCTGCGCCAAACACCTGCTCGGCCAGCAGAACGCTTTTTATCCCCAGTTTGCGACTCACAATGCGCACACCATCGCCGCCATTGCCGAAATGGCCGCAGATCGTCGCGATTTCGAATACCAGCGCCTGCATGGCATGGGCCGCGAGCTGTACGAAGAGGTCTTGGACAACAATAACTACAACGATGCTTGTCGAGTCTATGCACCGGTTGGCAACCACAAGGATCTGCTGCCCTACCTGGTACGCCGATTGCTGGAAAACGGCGCCAATACCTCCTTCGTCAACCGCATCGTTGATGAAAAACTGCCCGCCGAAGAGGTGGTCAACGACCCCATTGCCCAGGTGCAGGCACTGCCGAGCATCCGCCACCCGCAAATCCCGCTGCCCCACAGTCTTTACGGGGAAGCTCGCCGGAATTCCGCCGGCATCAATTTCGCCGATCAGCCGGTGCTGGCGGAGCTGAAAACCGAGATGGACAGTTTCAGCACCCAGACCTGGCAGGCTGCCCCTTTGGGTGGGCAGTGCACCAAGGCCGGCGAGCAGCGTGTACTGGCCCAGCCTACCAACCTGGATCGGGAGGTCGGGCGGGTCAGCGTCACCAGCCTGGACTGCATCGATGAGGTGATTGCCGCGGCACTGGCCGCTCAACCGGCCTGGGACGGTCGCGGGGTGGCCGAACGAGCGCAGATTCTGGAGCGTTTCGCCGACGCCCTGGAAGCCAATCGCGGCGAGCTGATGGCGCTGTGCGCGCGCGAAGCCGGAAAAACCCTGAAGGACGGGATCGCAGAAGTCCGTGAAGCGGCTGATTTTTGCCGCTACTACGCGGCTCGGGCGCGCGCGCTGATGAGCGAGCCGGAAATCCTGGCCGGACCAACCGGTGAGCGCAATCAGATCAGCCTGCACGGCAAGGGCGTGTTTGTCTGCATCAGCCCGTGGAACTTCCCGCTGGCCATATTTACCGGCCAGATTGTGGCCGCCCTGGTCACCGGCAATACCGTGATTGCCAAGCCGGCCGAGCAAACGCCGTTGGTGGCCCACCGGGCCGTCGAGTTGCTGCGAGCAGCCGGCGTGCCGGACAACGTTCTGTTCTGCCTGCCTGGCGGCGGCGAAACCGGCGCTGCCCTGACCGCTGATCCAAGAATCGCCGGCGTTGCCTTTACCGGCTCCACCGCCACTGCGCGCGTGATCAATCGCAGCCTGGCAGAACGCGATGCCCCGCTGGCTACGCTGATTGCCGAAACGGGTGGCCAGAACGCCATGATCGTGGATTCATCAGCCCTGCCCGAACAGGTGGTCAGGGACGTGATCCAGTCGGCCTTTCTGAGCGCGGGCCAGCGTTGCTCGGCGCTGCGCATCCTGTGCGTTCAGGCCGACGTTGCCGATCATGTGCTGACCATGCTGGCCGGTGCCATGGCCGAACTCAAGATTGGCAACCCTGCGCTGCTGGTCAACGACATCGGCCCCGTCATCGACGCCTCGCAGCAAAAGATGCTTGCCAGGCATGTTGAACGAATGGAACAGGAAGCAAGACTGATCGCCCGTGTCGATTTGCCCGAGTCGCTGCCTGAGGGGCACTGGTTCGCGCCCTGCGCCTATGAAATCGACAGCATCAAGCAGCTGACCGGCGAAGTATTTGGCCCGATCCTGCATGTGCTGCGTTACCGCAGCAAACAGCTCGACGAGGTTATCGATGCAATCAACGGCACCGGTTTCGGTCTGACCCTGGGCGTCCACAGTCGCATTGATCGGGTACAGGACTACATTGCCAGCCGGGTCAAGGTGGGCAACGCCTACATCAACCGCAACATGACCGGGGCCGTGGTTGGCGTACAGCCCTTCGGTGGCGAAGGCCTCTCCGGCACCGGGCCCAAGGCGGGCGGCCCGCACTATCTGCTGCGCATGTGCAACGAACGAACGCTGACCGTGAATACTGCGGCAGTTGGAGGCAACGCTTCTTTGCTGGCGTTGTCAGACTGACAGACCCGAACCGAGCGCAGCCAGTTAGCAACGCATGTACGAGAGTTTCTACGGCCTGGACGAGCGCCCGTTTTCGATCACCCCGAATCCGCGTTTCGTCTATCTGAGCCAACGCCACCAGGATGCGCTGGCTCACCTGCTGTTCGGCGTTGGCCGCGGCGGCAGCGGCGGTTTTGTTCAACTCACCGGCGAGGTCGGCACGGGCAAGACGACACTGTGTCGGCTGGTTTTGGAGCAAGTCCCCGACAAGACCCGGGTAGCCCTGATTCTCAACCCGATGCTGAGCCCGCCGGAATTATTGCGGGCGATCTGTGTCGAGCTGGAAATCAACGTGCGCGGTGCGGGTCAGAGCCTGCAGAAACTCCAGGACAGGCTGAACCGCTACCTGCTGGAGCGCCACGCCGAGGGCGAACGGGTCGTGCTGATCATCGACGAAGCCCAGAACATGAGCCGAGAGTGCCTGGAGCAGGTCAGGTTGCTGACCAACCTGGAAACAGCGACCGACAAATTGCTCCAGATCATCCTCCTGGGTCAGCCGGAACTGCGCCTGCTGCTGGCCCGGCCGGAGCTTCGGCAGCTGGCCCAGAGGATCACCGCCCGATATCACCTGGATCCCCTGAATCAGGATGAAACAGCACACTATGTGCGGCACCGGCTGGCCGTTGCCGGCGCACCGCGCTGCCCGTTCTCCAGCGATGCCCTGAACGCGCTGTACAAGACCTCCGACGGCGTGCCGCGGCTGATCAATATCATTGCAGATCGTGCGCTGATGGCCGGCTACGCGCATGAAATGGAAAAAATCGACCGCCAGACCGTGCATAAAGCGGCACGGGAGGTGGCCGGCGATGACTGGGACGAGGGAACGGGCTGGTTGCGCAGTGCATTGGCCGCATCAGTGGTTGCCTGCGTGCTGCTGGGCGGCGGCCTGCTGGGCTGGATGATGATCCAGACCGAAGAAGCCGAAACCGCACCCTCAAGGCCGGCCTGGGTTGCCATGCTAGAAGACGCCAGCGATCAGTCGGCCTTTGCCGAAATGGCCAGCGCCTGGTCCGGCCTGTCTGTAGGTGAAATCAGTGCAGCCTGCCGCGGCCAGTCACAGCAGCGAGTCGCCTGCCTGAGCAAGCGCGGAAGCTGGGGCTACATCGAACAGGTCGGCCTGCCTGTCATTCTCAGGCTGGCCGAACCCGATCGCGCCTACGTGTTCCTGGCCGGCCTCGAGAACAATCACCTGCTGCTGCGTCACCAGGGGCAGGACTACCGAGCACCGCTGCATCACCTCGACCGGCGCTGGCTGGGTGAGTTTCTGGTCGCCTGGCCGGACGACGGCACTATCCTGCGGCGCGGCGACACCGGCACCATGGTCGAAAGGATGAAGATGCTGGCCGAAGAGGTTGCCGAACCGCGCTGGACCGGGCAGCGCGATGATCGATATGATGAAGACTTTCAGCGTTGGGTCACCGAGTTCCAGCGCCACCATGGCATCGGCGCAGATGGCATGATTGGGCCGGAAACACGCCTGTTTCTGAAGGTGCCACACATTGGCGGTCCAGCCCTGATGACCAACAACGACGGAGTTTAGAAAGCGTGTCATTCATTCTTGATGCACTGCGAAAATCTGAAGCGCGCCGGCAGCACGGCGAGGGCCCTGATCTGAGTCGTGCGCCGCGCGGCAATGGCAGCGGCAGTCGTCGCCGTTCCGGTCCGGGACGCTGGCTGAGCCTGGGGCTCTTGCTGGTCGTCGCGGTCGTGGTGGCCGGTGCCGGCTGGACGGGACGAGACCTGATCACCGGTCAGATTGCCCAATGGACGGGTTCTGCGCCGACGCAGCCCGACATTCCCCCGGGTCGTCCGTTGCTGGCCGATCAGATTGCGCCGTCGATGGCCCCGTTCGATCGGGCCCTGGCTGGACGTATCGATCCGCCGGACAGCGCGCGGGCTGAACGCGAGCGCAGATCCTTGCCTGAGATTCCTGCCGAGCAGCCAGACGATCGGCGCCAGGCATCAGACATGGATCGCGCGCTGCCGCGTGAAAGAGTGATCAGCGATCCGGAGGAAATCGAGGCTGAATTGGCTCGACGTATCGCGCAAGAGCAGGCCGCCGGAGAAGCCGGTGACGAACAGACAAGCGAAGCACGCTCCCGCCTGCAGCGTCGTCGCCAGGCACCAATGGATCCAGCTCAAGTCGCCGAAATCGAACGCCGGGTGGCAGCTGCTGAAGCACAGCGTCGAGAGCTGGAACGGGAAGCCGAACGGGCCAGCGCGCGCGAAACCGTCGAGCCACCCCGGGTGGCGGAAATGCCAGACCGGCCGCGCGCGACTGAACCGACTGCCGAGACCGAGCCATCAGTCCCTGCGACCATTCCTGACCGGGGACAGCCATGGCGTCCCTCGGACAGTGTCGGCGAGTATGTGCGGGCCTGGGAACTGCCGCTGTCCATTCGGCGGAACATGCCGGAATTAAAGCTCACTATTCACGTCTACTCTGCCGACGAGGCACAGCGTTTCGTGCTGGTCAACGGTGAGCGCTTCGTTGTCGGCGACCAGCTTGCACAAGGGGCCCAACTGGTGGATATCCGCCGCGAAGGGGCTGTGGTCGACTTTCGGGATTACAGGTTCCTGCTCGAACCGTGAACCAGGCCCTGCGCCTGCAGACATTTCAGCGACGCCGGCAGGCGCGCTGGCCGTGGATGCTGGTTGCTTTCTGCCTGATCAGCCTGACCATCAAGCTCACCCTGGTGTTGATGGGCCCGGCAACCGCCGATGCATGGCTGCATTTCTGGGGGTTTCGGCCGGACACCATCATGGCTGTTTTCCACAGTCGGCCTTACAGCGAATGGCTCGATCAGGACATCGCCGGCCTGTTTACCGCGCTATTCATGCATGCCGACTGGTTGCACATAGCCGGCAACCTCGCCTACCTGTGGGTTTTCGGCATTGCCGTTGAACGAGCCATTGGCCACTGGCGTTTTGCCCTGTTGTTCCTGCTGCTCGGCGGCCTGGCGAATCTGTTCGTGGCCTGGCGACTGGATGGCACGGACCTGCTGGTGATCGGAGCCAGCGGTGGCGTCTCGGCCATCATCGGCGTTTACCTGGGATTGTTCCCGACCCGTCGCATGGGCCTGTGGATACCGCTGGGACTGTACCTGCAGTTTGCCAAGGTGCCCGCACTGCTGGTCATCGGCTCCTGGTTCACGTTGCATTTGCTCTACAGCGTGTTCGGCCCCATCTCCGAAACCGTTGCCTGGTCGGCCCATGTCGCCGGCTTCCTGCTTGGTGTGCTGGCCGCCTTACTGCTGCGCCTGTTACCGGGCACTATCCAATTTGCATCCACGGATGACTGAATATGTACAAGGTTAGTTTTCTCAACCAGGGCAAGGTCTACGAGCTGTTTTGCAAAAATGTCAGCGGCAGCGAGCTGTCCTATGGTTTCATCGAAATTTCCGACCTGGTTTTTGAAACCGATGACTCGGTGGTCATCGACCCGACCGAAGAACGGCTGCGCGAGGAGTTCGAGGACGTGGAGGTGCTGCATGTACCGATGCACGCAGTCATTCGAGTTGAAAAGGTGCGCAAGCGCGGCGCCTGCGTGATCCGCGATTCAGCCTCAGGCGAAAAAGTCACCCCGCTGCCCCTGGACGGACCGCGCCGCAAGCGCTGAGCATTTTGCCTGTGGTCGAGAGGGCAGGGCTGTGCTAAGGTTGGCCGCGGTCAATTCCAGCAGCTTTTCGCCCATGCTTTGCAAAGCCCGCCTGAGTCTGTTCACCGCACTGCTGTTTGTTGCCTCACAAGCTGGCGCAAGCTATCCCGAGTCCCCCCAGGATGATTTCTGGCAAGCGCTGAGCAAGCTCTGCGGGCAGGCTTTCGCCGGCAAGCTCGTTTCCTATGACGAAACCATGGACGCCGGCTGGCTGCCTGAGCGCCTGGTCATGCATGTCCGCCGATGTACCGATGGGGAAATTCAGATTCCGCTTCACGTTGGCGAGAACCGATCCCGCACCTGGGTGCTGACCCGGCTGGACGATGGCATTCGTCTCAAGCATGATCACCGCTACGACAGCGGTGAAGAAGAAGAGATGAGCTGGTACGGCGGTCATACCACCGACCCAGGCAGAAGCTGGCGGCAGGTCTTTCCCGTGGACGACTACTCGCGGCTGCTGTTTCTGAACGGCAGCCTGGAGGGCTCGGTTACGAATATCTGGTACATGGACGTCAGGCCCGGGGAGCACTTTGCCTACGGACTGACCCGTCTCGGCCGACATTTGCGGGTCGAGTTCGACCTCAGCGAACCGGTCGATCCGCCACCCGCCCCCTGGGGTCACGAATAACCACAAATCCAAGGCACGCTAACCCTCATGAACGAAAAAAACAACGGGGGCACACCCCCGGGCTCCAGCCCAAACCCTGAATTGCACAAGGTGCTGCCGGGCGAGCGCACCATGCTCGAACGCGCCCTGAACGTGATTGAAGTGGTCGGCAACAAGCTGCCTGATCCCGCCGTACTGTTTTTCCTGTTGATGGTGGTTGTCTGGGTTTTGTCGGCCATTCTGGCCCCGATCCAGTTCAACGCCGTGCATCCCAGCACCGGCGAGACCATTCAGATCATCAACCAGCTGTCCGGCTCTGCGATGGCCGACTTCCTGGTTAACATGGTCTCGGTATTCGTCAATTTCGCCCCCCTGGGCATTGTGCTTGTCGCGCTGCTTGGGGTAGGGGTTGCCGAGCACACGGGTTTCGTCAACGCCGGTCTGCGCAAGCTGTTGGGCATGACTTCGGTCAGGTTGCTCACACCCATGCTGATTCTGGTCGCGATCATCAGTCACACCGCCGCCGACGCCGGCTATGTGGTGGTGATACCGCTGGGCGCGGTGTTGTTCTATGCGGCCGGGCGGCACCCGCTGGCCGGCATTGCAGCCGCTTTCGCCGGAGTTTCCGGCGGGTTTTCAGCCAACTTCATTCCGTCGGCCATCGACCCGATGCTGGCCGGCATTACCGAAGAGGCAGGCCGGGTGCTCGATCCCAGCCTGTTCGTCAACCCGCTGGCCAACTGGTTTTTCATGGCAGCATCCAGCATGGTGGTCATTGCCGTCGGCTGGTGGCTGACCGATAAAGTTATCGAACCGCGCCTGGTCAAGGACACGCCGGTCGATGGCGACATGTCCGACATGCCAAAAATGGAAGCGCTGTCGGTCAAGGAAAGCCGCGGTCTTTTCTGGGCGTTGGCCAGCATCGTGTTGTCGCTGATCCTGCTGGCGGTCGCAGTCGGCCTGCCGGGCTCGCCGCTGCGTGATCCCAACCCGGACCTGACCATGTTCCAGAGCATCACCTCCTTTGGTGCCCCGGTGATGCGCTCGATCGTGCCGTTGATCTTCATCCTGTTCCTGATTCCGGGCATAGTCTACGGCTACGTGGCCGGTACCATCGATGGTCACAAGGACATCATTGCCGGCATGACCAAGGCGATGGAATCGATGGGCTACTACATTGTCATGGCCTTCTTTGCCGCCCAGTTCATTGCCGCTTTTTCCAGCTCCAACCTGGGCATCCTCGTTGCCGTCAACGGCGCTGATTTCCTGCAGGCCCTGAATCTGCCAGCCCAGCTGACCATCGTCGGCATCATCGGGTTGACCATGTTCGTCAATCTGTTTGTCGGCTCGGCCTCGGCGAAGTGGCTGATCATCGCGCCGATTTTCGTACCCATGCTGATGCAGTTGGGTATTTCGCCGGAACTGACCCAGGCGGCCTATCGCGTCGGTGACTCCACCTCCAATATCGTCACGCCGCTGCTGCCGTACTTCCCGCTGATCGTGGTCTTCTGCAAGCGCTACTTCAAAGATGCCGGTATCGGCACCCTGATTTCCATGATGCTGCCGTATGCCATTGCCTTGTCGATCATCTGGACGCTATTCCTGCTTCTGTACTGGGCGGTTGGACTCCCGCTGGGGCTGCAGGCCAGCTACACCTACCCACCGACCTGATTGGACCGGTCAATTATTCCGGGGCCGCACTTGCGCCCCGGATGACCAAAACACTGCCACTGCTGGAGCTTGAAAAGACGTGGTATTGAGTATTGATCGCGGTCTGCACTGGACCATTCTTGTGCTGACCGCCTGGCTTCCCCATGGCTGGCGTGTCAGACTGCGCTATCGCTGGCTTGAAAAACTGCAGCTGCGGCTTTTGGACCGTTCTCAGCTGCTGATGATTCGGCATCCGAAAACCGGCGGCACCTGGCTGCGGGCAATGCTGACCCACCTGTATGCCCAGCATTACGGCATCTCCCAACGGCGCGTATTCAAGTCCGATGAATTGGCCCGCCAGAACAAGGCTCTGCCGCGCTGGGCGATCACCAACGGCTCCGCCAGCTGGGAGAAGATTGTCGGCAAACTGTTCGAAGGCGACTCCGAGCAACTGGCAGGCAAGAAGACCCTGTTCATCGCCCGGCATCCCGGCGACATCGTCGTCAGCTGGTACATTCAGTACACCAAGCGCACCAAACGCTTCAAGCGCGAGCTGCTGGAATGGGAGCTGAGCACGCCGATTGACCGCGAGCGCATCAGCCGAGAGGAGTTTATCCGCCATCCTGACCTGGGCCTGCCCTGGCTGATCCGGTACCACAACTTCTGGGCAGAGCAACTCAAGGGTCGGGAAGATGCCCTGATCGTTCGCTACGAGGATCTGCGACACGACACGGCAGCGACCCTGCGTCGTATTGCCGATTTCATCGGCGCGCCGTTCAGCGACGAAGAAATCGCCAGCACGGTGGCGTTTGGTGACTTTGACAACATGCGCAAGCTGGAAAGCAGTAACTATTTCAGTAACAACTCGCTGAAGCTGCGTTCCAGCAGTGATCCCGAGATGCGCAAGGTCCGCCGCGCCCAGGTGGGCGGCTACCGGGATGACCTCGATTCGGAAACACTGGCCTGGGTTGACCAGCACATTGCCGACGAACTGGACCCGGTCTTCGGCTACCGAGAAGCGGGGTAGGGCGGGTCTTCCAAGCCGGTCATCAGCGACCGCTGCCGGGTCAGGGCCGATACCGGGACCAATTCGATGCCCTGATCAGCCAGCTGCGGCAAAGCCTGGTTCAGAAATTCAATCGTTTCCCGATGTGGATGGCCAATAGCCACCGCCGCGCCGCGCGCCCTAGCCATGGCCAGCAACTGGTTCCAGGCCTGCTCGATTCGCTCGGAATCAATATAGTGGTCCAGAAAGACATGGCGCCGAGTCGCCGCCAGGCCGGCGGCCAGCGCCTTGTCTTCGAGTACGGTATCCGGCACGGTCCGACTGTCCAGAACGAACAGATTCCGCTCCTGCTCGACATTGAGCTGGCGCAAACCATTGACCAGGCCGGCGACAGCCGTATGGTCACGGGTAAATCGGCTGCCCTGGTGATTATTGATACCGACCGCGTTATCCACCCGCATCAGGGCATCGGCCAGATGTCGGGTCACTTTTTCCAGCGGCCAGTCCAGCCCCATGCAGGTCAGGGCCGGCTCACAGTTATCCTGGTAGACGCCGGCCAGGGGCAAATGGATCAAAACTTCGCGCCCCTGCTCCCCGGCCTGACGTGCCAGGCGTGTTGCTGCCGGCGCCTCGGGTATGATCGCCACCACGACTCTGGAATCCAGCGCCATGATGGCCTGATCCAGACCATGCTGGTAGCCAAGATCATCCATCACTACGGCGATACGCGGCGTCTGCGCCGCGGCTACAAGGCCGAATCCAAGCGCCAACAGACCGACAAGCCCCCGACAAATCGGCATGAAATCAATGATCCTGGACGCGGTTCAGGCGCTGCGCACTACGAAAAAGCGACACGGCTTTCAGCACCAGCTGGTCCTGCCCGGACTCCGGGTCAATCGTGTAAGAAGCGGCGGCCACGACATCGGGCTCAATCCCCTGGGTTTCAATCGCGCGACCGGACGGCGTGAAATAACGTGCCGTGGTCAGGCGAATGCCACCACCATTGCGCAGCGGCCACACGGTCTGTACCGAGCCCTTGCCGTAGGTGGCCTCGCCCAGAACCACGGCCCGGCCATGATCCTGAAGGGCGCCGGCCACGATTTCCGATGCCGAAGCCGAGCCGTTGTTCACCAGCACCACCATGGGCACCTCGGCCAGGCGCACCGCCGGACTGGTCGACAAGCGCAGATTTTCATCGGGATTACGGCTTTCGGTGTAGACCACCAGCTTGCTGGCCAGGAATCGGTCGGCCACCGCGACCGCTGATTGCAACATCCCGCCCGGATTATCCCTGAGGTCCAGCACCAGGCCGGCGGGCAGGCTGTCGGCACGCTGCATCATGCTCAAAATGTCGTCAAGCTCGCGGGCCGTGTTCTGCTGAAACTGGCGAATCCGGATCACGGCATAGTCTTCCGGCAGATACTCGACGCTGACGCTGCTGCGATGGATGATTTCCCGCCGCAAAGCAAACCTCAGCGGCTGCTCCTCCCCCTCTCGTTCAACGGTCAGGGCAACGTCGGTGCCAGGCGTGCCGCGCAGCCAGTTGCTGGCCTTGCTGGTGTTGTCCGGATTGAGTGTTTCATCATCAATGGCAACAATGCGGTCACCCGGCATCAGGCCGGCGCGCTTGGCCGGCGAGTCGCCCATGGCATCAATGACCTGCAGGTGATCTTCCTGAATGGCAACGCGAATGCCCAAACCGCCATATCTTCCCGTCGCCTGTTCTTCAACCCCCTGAAAATCGTCGGCATTCAACCAGGCCGAGTGGACGTCCAGCTCGGATAGCATGCCGCGAATGGCTGCCTCAAGCAGGCGGCGATCATCAATATCGTCAACATGATGCGATTTGATATAGCCCCAGGCATCGGCGAAGGCACGCAAATCTTCCAGGCCGACCGCCGAAGAACGACTGGAATCTTCGGCCCAGACCGGCATGGCCAGCGCCAGCAGGCCGGCAAGCAGCCACTGAACTACCTTACGCGAGCGATTGTTCGGGTCAAAACGCATCGGCCTGTACCGTAACGGTCACGAACCCTGAAATCTATCACTTTTCGGCTGCCGATTCATCGTTGAATCCAGCTTGCGGGGTTGATTGGCTGACCATCCCGACGCAGTTCAAAATACAGCCCGGTCTGTCCGGCGCCGCCGGAATCTCCCACCGTGGCAATGACTTCCGATGGGCGAACCCAGTCGCCAACATCGCGCAGCAGGGCCTCGTTGTGCGCATACAGCGACATGAAGCCATCACCGTGCTCAAGGATCAAAATCAGCCCGTACCCGCGTAGCCAATCGGCATAAGCGACTCGGCCGTATGCCACCGCCAACACCTCGGTGCCGGCCGGTGCGTCGAACAGCCATCCATTCCAGACCAGGTCGCCGCTGCGACGCTCTCCAAAGCTCCGCTGTACGCGGCCCCTGGCTAGCGGCGCCGGCAATTGTCCGCGCAGCTCAGCGATCGGGACCACTTCGGCCTCCGGTGGAATGTCGGCCAGGGCCTGGGCCAGCTCATCAATCAGCTCGGCTAAGTCGGCGGCTGCCGTTTCCAGCGCAGTCAGCTCTTCCTGGCGCGTTCGAATGCGCTGTTCCAGTTGCGACAGTGCCTGCTGGCGCTCGTCTCGGGCGCGCTCGCTGCGCTCGATATCCCGAGTCTGCTGCTCGGCCAGTGACTGCAGTTCGGCCTCGCGCTCAACCACGGCCTGGCGATTGGCTTCCAGGGCATCCATGGAAAAAGCCAGTTGCTCGATGGCCCGCAGCCGCGACCGGGTCAGATAGCCATGGTAGGCAAGGCTGCGGTTGATCGGTCGGGGGTCATCCTGTCCCAGGATCAGGCGCAGCCGCGATGGGTTCCCCTGCCGATAGGCAATGGCAAGCTGCCCTCCCAGCAAGCTGCTGTTGTCATCGATCTGCTCCTGCAACCGGGATTGTTCAGTGCCCAAACGGGCGAGCTCTGTGCGCTGGCTGTCGATCAAGGCCAGAGTCTGGCGGCGGGCGCGCTCTGCCGCCGAGACCTCACGCTCGCTGTCAGCCAGCTGGTCAAGCACGGCATCGCGCTCGCCCAGCGCCGCGCCCAGCCGCTGGCGGATCGCCTCGATCTGCCCCCGCATTTCGTCGAGTTGCGCTTCCAGCGCTTCGCGATCGGTCGTCTCGGCGCGGCACGCCGACGCCGGCAGAATCGTCGACAGCGCGGTGACGATCAGAGCCAGGGCAAGCGCAGAATGACGCACCGCCAGACGATTAGCGCAGCAAGGACTGTCCGCTCATCGCTTCCGGCGCTTCCAGGCCCAGCAAATCGAGCATGGTGGGGGCCAGGTCACGCAGGCTGCCCTGTTCGGCCAGCGCTGTCTGTCGGGGGCCGACGTATACCAACGGCACCAGGTTGGTGGTATGCGCGGTATGGGCCTGGCCGTTGCTCGGGTCGGTCATCTGCTCGACGTTGCCGTGGTCGGCCGTAATCAGCAATTCCCCACCGGCCTCGTGAGTCGCCGCGACCACGGCGCCAAGCAGTTCATCCACCGCCTCAACGGCGGCCACGGCAGCGTCGAACTTGCCCGAGTGACCGACCATGTCAGGGTTGGCGACATTGGCCACGATCACATCGTACTGTTCGCCCTTGATCGCTTCGACCAGGCGACGCGTCAGTTCCGGCGCACTCATCTCCGGCTGAAGATCATAGGTGGCCACCTTCGGCGAGGGAATCAGTTCACGATCTTCGCCATCGAATACGGTCTCTTCACCACCGTTGAAGAAGTAGGTCACGTGCGCATA
>SKQI01000005.1 GCA_007119095.1 Wenzhouxiangella sp.
AGCGAGTCTATACCGGCCACGGCCTGTTACTGAAAAAATGACTCCGCATATGTTAGCCACCGTACAGACCCGACTTCGAGCGTCAACTATCTTAGGAACCTCACCCTGCATCTCCATGAGTTCATGGTAAGAGGCAGAATCCGAACGGAACAATCATCTGGAGATTAGCTCATGAACAAGAATCAGGTCAAAACCAGTGCAAGCGAGGCGAAGGGAAAGAGTCGAGCCGAAAAGCATGGTGGCAAAACCGGAGCCGTGTTAGGAGATATGAATGGCGAAGCCAAGAAGACAACGAGATCAACCAAGAAGGCAATGAAATGAACTATTCAACGACACCATCGCAGAGCGGATACGCCGCCGCTTAATCACGGCGAAAAAGAGTAGCGCTGGCCAATGCCAGCGCTACCTGTAGAACACCATCCTTGAATACGAAAGAATGATTCCTCATCGACTAGAAGGAGATTGAAATGGAGATTAAAAGAATTTTGGCTCTTGTGTTGCTTGTTGTAGGTTTAATCCTGCTTTTCTTTGCGTATCAGTCATCCCAAAGCGTGGGCGATCAGGTGTCGGAAGCCGTTACCGGCCGCTTCACTGATTCTACCACTTGGTTCCTGATCCTTGGCGCGGTTTCTGCGGTAGCCGGTGTTGGACTCATGCTGTTCGGTAAATCCGCAAGCAACTAACGCAGGAATTCGTCATGCCCCGCGACATACAGGAATCCCTGGTTGGCGGGGTGAAGGTTGCTGGTTAAAAACCGACCGTATTACGTCCGGATACACGACTGTTCAACGCAGTTGAGCTTCACTTGTTTCGCTACACGGTGGTTCTATTGTGCTTGGTTGCACTGATCGCGCTGATCGGAATCATCGTGTGGTCATTCGGTTGAATATAAGCTAGTGGGCGCCTTCTCGGCGGCACTGGATGCTTGGCTGTGGGCGTGCACGCCTTGGGCATCCGGCCGACTACCTGTTGCATACCTACCACGACCGGTGGGCTATCGCGATGATCCCGGTGCAAGGGGTGAAAGTTATGGGTAATCGGTGGAGGGTTGAAGCAAATAAAATCCAGACTGAAATGGTGACAGAACTCAGATCTGGAGGTGATACAACTGATCGTCATGCTAGGAGTAACATAAAGCTCACCTATATTGTTATATTACTAACAGTATCAGGTTTAATCATGTCGGCATGGCCAATCATTTTCGGGGTTTCATTTACTCAAAATCAGCAAAGAACCTTGGAAGGTTACACTTCAGATATATCTGAATCAATGATCCTCACCACAAAAGCTGTAGCGGAAAGTGAATCTCAAGTAGTCTTAAGAGAAATCCTGTCTGAATTAAAAAATCTCAACGGTAATCTTGCTATCAATCAGGAGGCTCTGAGTGCTATGTCCCATGAAATTGCCTCTCTAAAAAGCTCTAATGAAGAACATAAAATAAAAATTGGAGAGTTACATAGTGATATTGAAGAATTTAAAAGCAGCAATGAATAACCAGTGGCAATGTCCTGACAAATCGCTGCTGTCGGACAATCTTTCTGCTCCCGCCTTAGTGCGTCAGCGAACAGACTGACCAACTCCCTCGGTGTACTTTAGAACCTCATCCTGAATTCCATGTCTTGTGGCGATTCAGTTCCCTTGCCGGTGATGATGCCGGGGAGGAAAGGCCGTGATGAAGCCGTTAAAGAGGACATTTTGTCCGACTAACACATCCATTCGAAGGAGATTTATATGAAAAAGCTACATTCATTTGCTTTTTATGCCTTAGTCACACCGGTTCTAGCGTTAGGTACAGGTTCTGTATTGGCTCAACAGCTACCTAGCCAAAATTCTACGCCTACTAGCCAAGATGCCACGCATAGTTCTCAGCAGCGTGACCAAAATGAAGATGCCACGCAATACACGACTACGACTACGCAAAGTGACCAAGACACGCGTAACCAGTCTCGCACGCAGAATCGGGGCTATATGAGTTCTGCTCCGGATCATGGTATGCAGGCGAGCAACCTGATCGGTGCCACGGTTAGAACCTCTGGTAATGAGGATGTGGGCTCGGTGAGTGATCTGCTTATTGATGAGGACGGTCAGATCGTGGGTATTGTGATCGGTGTCGGCGGATTCTTGGGCATAGGTGAGAGAGACGTAGCCATTGGCTGGGATGACGTAACGAGATCAGGCGCTGCTGATGAGCAGGAACTGCGAATTGAAAAGACTCGTGATGATCTGCGCTCTGCGCCAGCATTTGCAACGCTAGATTAATTTCCAGCACCTCCACTTATAGTGGAATAAATAAACGGCAGGGGCGAAAGCCTCTGCCGTTTCTATACATACAAAGTAAAGGAAAATCTAATGTTCGAAATCGTCTTTGGATTACTGATCCTCGCTGCCAACATCTGGGCCATCGTCAACATCGTCCAGAGCAATGACCCGACTGGAACAAAGATACTCTGGACACTGTTGGTTCTGCTATTACCGGTTGTCGGCCTTATCATCTGGTTTCTGTTGGGGCCAAAATTAGCGACGACTGCCTGATGCCTTCCGCCAGGCGGATGTGGCCGGTTATCCTGACCTGAGCCACTCCCCCTGGATCGGAACCGACTTGAACGCTCAGCTGAAATATAGCAGGCGTTTTTTTTCGTTCCAAAATGGAGGTACAGAAATGTGTACGCTCGTTTTCATGGTGCCACGACCCGCAGGGTCGTTTTTTGAATTTTGAACTGAAGGAGAATGGCGATGTTTTTTCAACGCTTGAAAATGTCCGGTATGGGTCAGAACTCATACGTTCTGGATTGTGGAGAAGGTCTTGCCGTGGTTATCGATCCAAGGCGTGACGTAGACGAGTATCTGCGTCTCGCACGTGAGAACGATCTTTCGATCAGTTACATCCTGGAGACGCATCGGCAGGAAGATTTCGAATTTGGGTCTGCCACGCTTGCGCAGATGACCGGGGCGAAAATTGTCAGTGGTTGCCATGAACTCTTTGGACATACGGATATCAAGCTGAAGGACAGAGAAGCGCTCGAAGTGGGAACGACGCGCTTCGTCGCGCTGGAGACGCCAGGTCACACCCCGGAGAGCGTCACTTACGCGGTTTACGTCGAGGATGCCGGCGATAAATGCTGGGCGGCGTTCACCGGCGATGCGCTGTTCGTGGGTGACACCGGACGCACCGATCTGCCCGACTCGGAAAAAACGGGTGAGAACGCCGGCATCTTATACGATTCGATTCACGCCAAGATCGCACCGCTGGGCGATCAGATGCTGCTCTATCCCGCGCACGGTGCAGGCTCGGCATGCGGCGGCGATATCTCCGATCGCGACGATTCTACGCTGGGCCTTGAGAAAGGTACAAACCCCGTTTTCAAGAAAAGCCGCAGTGAATTCGTTGACCATAAGATGGCGGAGAAGATGGCCCGCCCGCCCTATTTCCGCCATATGGAAGAGGTCAACCTGTTGCCCGGTCGGCCGCTCCCGCCACTGGTGCTATTGCGTATTCTTCAACCCAAGGAATTTCAGCAACGCATGCAGGAAGGAGTGGTGATCGACACCCGGTCACCGGAAGCTTTTGCAGGCGCGCATATCGCGTCGTCTTACAACATCTGGCTCGATGGCATCCCGTCCTTCGGCGGCTGGATCGCGAATGAAAGCACCCGCATCTTTCTCGTTGTGGACAGCGCTGAGAACTTGGAACAGGCCGTTAAGTCGCTTGCACGCATCGGCATTGACACCGTAGAAGGCGTGCTCCTGAACGGCGTTGAAACGTGGCGCGAGC
>SKQI01000272.1 GCA_007119095.1 Wenzhouxiangella sp.
CGCCTTGGCGATCTCGTGGCCGGGATGGTCGGGCAGGCCCGGATAGTAGACGGCGGCGACCTTGGGGTGTGCATGCAGGTATTCGGCCACGGCCTGGGCAGTCTGGTTCTGACGCTCCACCCGCAAGGCCAGGGTTCTGACCCCGCGGGTCAGCAGAAAGGCTGACATGGCATCCAGCGAGGCACCATTGATTTCGCGGAAGTGAAACAGCTGGTGAATCAGATCCGAGGGTCCGCACACCACCCCACCCATGGCATCGGAATGGCCGCCGAGAAACTTGGTCGCGCTGTGCACGACCAGGTCGGCGCCCAAGGCCAGCGGGTTCTGGTTGATCGGCGTGGCAAAGGTGTTGTCGACCACGACCATGGCGCCGGCCGCCCTGGCAGCCTTGGCCAGGCGGGCAATATCCAGCACTTTCAGGGTGGGGTTGGTCGGCGTTTCCAGGTAGAGCATGCGGCAGCCCTTGGCCACCTCGGCCTCGATGGCTTCGTGGTCACCGGTATCGCACAGCACGGCCTCGATGCCGAAGCGCGGCAGGAACTCGATAAACAGCTTGTTTGTACCGCCGTAGGTATCGCGGATCGACACCACCCGATCGCCGGGCGACAGGAAGGTGAACAGGACATTTGAGATGGCTGCCATGCCGGTCGAAAACGAGGTAGCCGCCTCCGCGCCTTCCAGGGCCGCCAGCTTGCCTTCGAACACGGCCACGCCGGGATTGGTATTGCGCGAGTAGATATGCCCGGCCTGGTCACCCAGGGCAACGGCTCGCCACTCGTCCAGGTCCTCGTATGCATAGGTCACCCCGTGAAACACCGGCATCACCGTGGCACCATGCGGCACCTGCGCCGGCTCTCCGGCCCAGACCGCCTTCGTCGCCGCATCAGCTTTTTCTACAGCAAGTTGATCTGTCGCCTTGGACCCAGCTCGATCTTCAGCCATGGTTTCCCTCCACTGGAAAAAGCGCGATCATGACAAGTCATCGCGCAAATGACAAGCACATGGGGTTGCCTGCTTTTTGGCAGGTGTTGCGCTGAAGGTTTCCGGCCTTTTTGTGGATCAGATGATGAGGGGTTGGAGATGCAGCGGGTGGTATCCGCCAGCTCGCAGCCTGACCGGGTGAACGGCTTGGTCGATGCGGTATTGTTCGGTGGCCTTGGGCCTTTTGGGTTTGCTTCGAGAATATCGACGATGTCGGGCTTCGGTTCCGCCCAGTCGATGCCTGAAGACCTGGAATTGGCTCGTTGCAGGATTCCGCACCCGGTCAGTCCGCGATCTGACAGATACCACCCGCTGCGAGAGTTGGGAGGAGACGGATAGCCGTGCCATCTTCCTGTCATTTTCTCCTCTCCTCCTCTTTCCCCCTCGCTTTTCCGTGTCTTCCGTGTCTTCCGTGGTTCCAAAGCTTTTCCGAACCACATCCGTCCGAAAACTAAAACCCCACCAACGTCCAGTGGCCCGTTGACACACTTTCTGCTAATCTGTGATTGTGCGTTGCACAAACCCTGCCGGAGAATCCCGATGCTTTATCAGATGTACGAATTTCAGCGCTCGCTGCTCAGCCCCTTGAGTCTGTGGGCCGAGGCCAGTGCGCGCGTGTTTTCCGCACCCGGAAGCGCGTTCGCCCGGCTGCCAGGGGCAGAGCGGGTCGCGGCCGGCTATGAGCTGCTGCATCGGCTGGGCAAGGACTATCAGAAGCCCCGGTTCGACATCAATAGCGTGCAGGCCCATGGCCACGAAGTACCGGTGGTGGAGCTGGAAGCCATGAATCTGCCCTTCTGTCGGCTTTTGCGGATGAAGCGCTACACCGATGATCCGGCCACGATTGAAGACCTTCGCGACGATCCGCCGGTGTTGGTGGTCGCACCGCTGTCGGGCCATCACGCCACGCTGTTGCGCGATACCGTGCGCACCCTGCTGGCCGACCACAAGGTCTATATCACCGACTGGATCGATGCGCGCATGGTGCCGACAGAGGCAGGCCCGTTTCATCTGTCCGACTATGTCGACTACATTCGCCAATTCATGAACCACATCGGCACGGACAGCCTGCATGTGATTGCCGTCTGCCAGCCGGTAGTGCCGGTGCTGGCCGCGGTCTCGCTGATGGCCAGCAATGGCGTGGCAACGCCGCAGAGTCTGGTGTTGATGGGCGGGCCGGTAGACGCGCGCAACAGCCCGACCGGGGTCAATAACCTGGCTGAAGAAAAATCCATGAGCTGGTTTCGGGCCAATTTGATTCATCCGGTTCCCGGCCACTTCCCAGGTGCCGGCCGATGGGTTTACCCGGGTTTCATGCAGCATGCCGGTTTCATGGCGATGAACCCGCGCCGGCACGTTTCCTCGCATTGGGACTTCTACAAGCAGCTGATTGCCGGTGACCTGGAAGATGCGGAATCGCACCGGCGCTTCTATGACGAATACAACGCCGTGCTCGACATGCCGGCCGAGTACTATCTGGATACCGTGGAGATCGTGTTCAAACGCCACTTGCTGCCGCTTGGCGAATGGGAGATCGATGGCCAGTTCGTTGAGCCTTCAGCCATCAAGGACACCCTCCTGCTGACCATCGAAGGAGAGCTGGATGATATTGCCGGACTCGGCCAGACGCGGGCCGCTCACGAGCTGTGCACCGGCCTGCGCAAGTCCAAACGCCAGCACATGGAAGTCGAAGGTGCGGGTCACTACGGCATCTTCAGCGGCCGGCGCTGGCGCAGCCAGGTTTACCCCAGAGTTCGCGAATTCATCCGTCAGGCGCGCGATAATAAGACCAAGTCCTGAAACCGGGTTCGGCCCATGCTGACGCTCAACGAAATCCTGATCGGGCTGGCCTTCAGCCTGCCGTTCTTGCTGCTGCCCATCTTCATTGGCTTGTGGCGCGGCCATCCGCACAAGATTCGCCTTGCCCTGCTCAATATTCTGGGCCTGCCGCTGTTTGGCATCGGCTGGGTTCTGGCCCTGATCTGGGCAGTGACCGTACCCGATCCTGGCTCAACGGACACTCGTTAGCGTCGCGCAGAACCGAAAAACATCAAGTAAATCAGGCGTGAGTTCTCGGGGCGGTCACCGAAAGCCTGGCCCGCCGTATGCCATAGCCACGGGCGGAGAAGCACCAGGCGATTGAAACGCATCGGCACTTCCATGGTTTTTTCCCAGGCATCATCGTTGCTGGTATCTTTCTTGATGATGTCCCTATACATCGCTTCCTGGCTGTCGTAACCCAGCGCTTTGAGCTCCTGGTCGTTGACCGGCGCACGATCGGTATTGGTGCGCTTGTGGCGGAAAAACTCTGTCCCTCCCTGGCAGTCTTCGGGACGGCTCAAGTAGAGGATGCCCGACCAGTGCGCGCGATCGATATGGACCTTTGCCCGGCCCTTGTCAGCCGCCATGGTCAGACGGAACTTGGCGTGTGATTCGGGCGGCGGCATCGGCGCCAGTGGCTCGCCAACCAGGCGGGAGACGATCTGCTCCAGGCCTTCGATGGGCAGCCGCTCGACGGAATTGCGGCCGGGGAAATTGCCCTGAACATCCGGATAGGTCAGCCGTAAACCGGCTTCGCGCAGTTCCTGGGCATTGTTAAGAAAGTCGTCGACAATCAAAAGCGAGGTATACATGGGCTTAGTATAACCAGCGCGTCCGCCTTTCTCGGCACTACGCTTCAGCCAAACCGAATCCCTTTTCGCGTAACTGCTTGATGCGGTCGCGAAGTTTTGCTGCCGACTCGAACTCCAGGTTTTCGGCCGCCTTGAACATTTCCTTTTCCAGCTTGGC
>SKQI01000102.1 GCA_007119095.1 Wenzhouxiangella sp.
CTGGCCGGACGCACCATCCCGGCCGCCGGCGATGTCGGCGTGGCCACGCTGAAGATGCTGCTGGTCAACATGCTTGAAGGTCACTTCATCTCCGAGCATGACTTCGAGATCGGCAGCCGCATCGCCACCGTGATCTGCGGCGGCGAAATCGACCGCGGCACCCCGGTCAACGAAGACTGGCTGCATCATCTGGAACGAGAGCATTTCCTGGAACTCTGTGCCATGCCGAAGACGCAGGAGCGGATTGCACACATGTTGAAGACAGGCAAGCCGCTGAGGAATTGATCGGTTTCCGCTTACCGGTTTCCGGGTTCCGGTAGTTTTTTCCGGAAACCGGAACCCGGAAACCGGAACCCGTAGACCGAAAGAATTCAAACTTTTCGAGGACCCTGAAAAATGAGTGACGCCTACATCGTTTCCGCCGTCCGAACCCCCGTTGCCCGGGCGTTCAAGGGTGGCTTTCGCAATTTCCGCCCGGATGACCTGCTCGCCCACGCCCTGAAATCCGCCCTGGCCGAAGTACCTGATCTGGACCCCGCCCGGGTCGAGGACGTGATTGTCGGCTGCGCCATGCCCGAGGCCGAACAAGGCATGAACGTGGCCCGCATCGGCGTGCTGCTGGCCGGCCTGCCCGACAACGTGCCGGGCGTGACAGTCAACCGCTTCTGTTCCTCCGGCCTTCAGACCATTGCCATGGCCGCCGACCGGATTCGCCTGGGCGAAGCCGACGTGATGATTGCCGCCGGCACCGAAACCATGACCATGGTGCCGATGATGGGCCACAAGGTGGCGATGAACCCCAAGGCCTTTTCCGACGAGAATGTCGCCATTGCCTACGGCATGGGCATCACCGCCGAGAAAGTGGCCAGCGAGTGGCAGGTCAGCCGAGAAGACCAGGACCAGTTCGCTTATCAGAGTCACCAGAAGGCCATTGCCGCGATCGACGGCGGCGAGTTCACCGAGATTCGCCCGGTCACCGTCACCAGCCGCGTACCCGGCGCCGACGGTACTGTCCAGGCGCGTGAATTTGTGGTTGACACCGACGAAGGCCCGCGTCGCGACACCACGCCTGAAGCCCTGGCCAAGCTCAGAACCGTGTTTGACGCCAAGGGCAGTGTCACCGCCGCCACCAGCTCACAGATGTCAGACGGCGCGGCAGCCCTGATCCTGGTATCCGAACGCGTGGTCAAGGAACTGAACCTCAAGCCCCTGGCCGTGTTTCGCGGCTTCTCGGTCGCCGGCGTGCGCCCGGAAGTCATGGGCATTGGCCCGATCGAGGCCATTCCGAAGGTCTGCAAGCAGACCGGCATCGCCAAGGACGACCTGGACTGGATCGAGCTGAACGAGGCCTTTGCCGCCCAGGCACTGGCAGTGATGCGCACGGTGGAACTGGACCCGGCCAAGGTCAATCCGCTGGGCGGTGCCATCGCGCTGGGCCACCCGCTCGGTGCCACCGGCGCCATCCTCGCCGCCAAGCTGATTCACGGCCTGCAGCGCCGCGAGCAGCGCTACGGCATGGTGACGATGTGCATCGGCACCGGCATGGGTGCTGCGGGGATCTTCGAGCGGCTGTAATAACCGCTCGGTAAAGGGGTTAAAGGGTTAAAGGGTTAAAGGGTTAAAGGGTAAAGGGCAAAGGGGTAAAGAGGGAAAACCTTAGCCCCTTAGCCCCTTAGCCCCTTATCCCCTTAGCCCTTTCGCCCTTTTTCCCGCCTCAAACCCGGTGCATCGTCGACGTCTCCGCCGCATGCAGGGCCCGGTTCGCCAGGCCCGCCGCGTCTTCGAGCGGCAAAAACGGAATACTGACGCTGCCCTGGGGCAAGACCAGATTGAGGCTGGCCAGGTCATGGCGGCGCTGGTACGGGCTTTGGCTGATCTGGGCCTGCTGGACGCGATCGATTTCAAACACTTCCAGGCTGTGGCCGAGCAGGCCTTGGCGGACCCATAGCTGATAACCGTTCAGTGACCAGCCCCAGCGTCGATAGCGCAGGTGAGTCAAGAGCGTTACCAGGGTCAGCGCCAGGCCGACCAGCACCACTATCGGATGCCCCTGCCCCAGCCAGATCGACAGCGCAATGATTACCGGCGCAAACAGCAGCAGAATCAACAACCAGTAGCGGCTGCGAAAACGGGCGCTGATCGGGGAAAAAACCTCCGGCACCTGCCAGCCGGGTACCAGCTCGCCGACCAGACCATTGTCTTCGGCCCGCAGACCGGGCACCACAAAGCCCTGCCGGGTGTAGTCGACTTCGTTAGCGCCGCTGGTGGTCTGGCGGACCATCAGATACCAGGCGCCCCACAGCCTGCCGAGCGCGGTCTGGCGCAAGGTCAGGCCGGTGATCTTGGCCCGGCGCACGGTTTGTTCGCGCCGATCGAGCAGGCCGCCGCTGCCCACCACCCGTCCGCGCCGATCGAGCAGGCGAAAACCATGAAAGCGCACCAGCGCCAACAGGCCGGACAGCAGAAACAGCACGGCGGCAATCAGGATCAGCAATACAACCCAAAGCATGGGGCCGCTGGGTGCCGTCCCGGTCACGGTCTCATAAACATCGGTGTCAGACAAACGACGCAGCACGCGCTCTGAAAAAGTGCCAAACAGATACACAAACGCGCCAACCAGCAGCCAGATCTGATTGCTGCTGAGGCCATGCACGAAAAGTCGCCAGCTGGTGGCAGCGAATAAAAGCTGCTCGTGCTCGCCGGCCATCGGAACGACGCCGGCCTCATCATCGGTCGCTGGACCCTCGACGTCCGGAACGGCCTCGGTCAGCCCGGCAATCCGGTCACGCATCTGTTCGGCCAGGGCCATAGGTATGCCCGGCAGCTCCACTTCCTTCTCAGCCGCGCCCGGTGTTTCCAGGCTGAAGCGCACCAGGCCAAAGGGCCGGAAATAAAACGGCTGACCAAGCTGGATATTCTGGACCCGGCCAAAGCGGATTCTCAGCTCACGCCGCACCAGCAAGCCACGCCTGACTCGCACCGCATCCTGTTCCAGCCGAAAGCGGAACCGGCGGTGATAGATCATCGCGCTGGCGACGATAATCAGCAGCAGCGCCAACAAGCCCAACAGCAGCTCGCGCGGCCCCATCCAGTCCAGGAATGCAACACCAGCACCGGCACCAACAAACAGATACAGATTTTCGCGAACAAACTTCTGGGTGCCGCTGAGAATCAGGAAGACCAGCGCCAGCGGCGCAAGCCGCTGCCACTCGCCGTCTGCCACTTGCTCAGTCATGGTGCAGGTCGCCCTTGCCCTCGGGCTGTTCCGATATTTCCGTCTTGATCTCGGGCTGCTGCGATGTTTCCGGGTTGCGTTCGGGCTCGGCATCGTCACGTATCTGCTCAAGCAGATACTGGCGAACCCGCTGAGCCAGGGCTTCGTCCAGTCCTTCGACGGTCAGATCAGCCATCATTCCGCCTGCGGTAAAGCATTTGACCCGCATCAGCCCGAACCAGCGCTCCAGCGGACCGCTGGCCGTTTCCACATGCTGGATGCGCGCGAACGGCACGACCACGGTTCTTCGCCAGATCACACCGGAGCGGTAGATCAAATCATGCTCGCGCAACGCCCAGCCACGCCGCCGCGCATCCATCCAGGTCAACGCGGTAAACCAGACCGCCGGCACCAACATCAGCGCTGGCCACCAGCCAGGGTCGAACTCTACGAACGGCAACTGCGGCGCCCCTAGCGCAATAGCCACCACCACCGCCCAGAATCCCCCGGTTGTCAGCAGCGCATGCGGCAGGTAGGCCGCCACCA
>SKQI01000274.1 GCA_007119095.1 Wenzhouxiangella sp.
AAGTGAACCAGGGCCGCTGGCAGTTCTGGATTGATCGTGGCGGCACTTTCACCGACCTGGTCGGGCGGGCGCCGGATGGAACCCTGCGCACGGCCAAGCTGCTGTCGGAAAACCCGGAGCAGTATGAGGATGCCGCGATCGAGGGTATTCGGCGCTTGCTGGCGCTCAGGCCCGATGAGGCCATGCCTGATCAGGATATCGAGCTGGTGCGGATGGGGACCACCGTGGCCACCAATGCTCTGCTGGAACGGCGCGGCGAGACTGTTGCGCTGTTGACTACACAGGGCTTTGCCGATGCGCTGCGCATCGGCCACCAGACCCGGCCCGACATTTTTGCCCTGAACATCCAGCTTCCAGAACTCCTGTACAGCGCGGTCGTCGAGGTCAACGAGCGGGTCGCAGCCGATGGCGAGGTGATCCAGGCGCCGGACCCTGACCGGATCCGTGATCAGCTGATACGAATTCGAGACAAGAGGATTGATGCCCTGGCCGTGGTGTTGCTGCATGCCGATCGTTACCCTGAGCACGAGCAGCTGATCGGCAAGCTCGCCGAAGAGCTCGGGTTTTCGCAAATCAGCCTGTCGCACCAGGTTTCACCCTTGATTCGCTACATCGGACGCGGTGATACCACCGTGGTCGATGCCTACCTGTCGCCGGTGCTGGGCCGCTACGCGCGCCAGGTCAGCCGCGCGCTGGGAGAGGTGAACCTGCAGTTCATGAAATCCGACGGTGGCCTGACCGGGGCCGAACATTTTGCCGGCAAGGATGCGATTCTGTCCGGCCCTGCCGGTGGCATCGTCGGCTGCATGCAGACCGCCAGCCTGGCCGGCTACGACAAGGTGATCGGCTTCGACATGGGCGGCACATCGACCGATGTCTCGCACAGCAAGGGCGAGCTGGAACGCAGTTTCGAGACCGTGATTGCCGGGGTACGCTTGCGCGTGCCGATGCTGGAGATTCATACCGTGGCCGCCGGCGGCGGCTCCTGCCTGCATTTTGACGGCAGCCGTTACCGGGTCGGACCGGATTCGGCCGGCGCCGATCCGGGTCCGGCCTGCTATCGTCGCGGCGGGCCGCTGACGGTGACCGACTGCAACGTCATGCTGGGCAAGCTGCAGCCTGATTTTTTTCCACGGGTGTTTGGCCCGGAGGCCAACCAGGCCCTGGATGCCGATACGGTGGCCGAGCGCTTTGCCGAGCTGGCCAAGGAAATCAGCCAGGCCACTGGTGACCAGCGCGGTCCGCGCGAGGTCGCCGAGGGCTTTCTGCGTATTGCCGTGGCCAATATGGCCAATGCGATCAAGAAGATCTCGGTTCAGCGCGGTCACGATGTCACCGATTACCTGCTCAACTGCTTTGGTGGCGCCGGTGGCCAGCACGCCTGCCTGGTTGCCGACGAACTCGGCATGAAGCAGGTGCTGGTGCATCCGATGGCCGGCGTGCTGTCGGCCTATGGCATGGGCCTGGCCGAGCTCAGCGCGATGCGCGAGTTCGGCGTCGAGCAGTCCCTGGGCGACAACCAGGACGCGCTGGCCAAGCGGTTCGACCAGGCCGAGGAGGAAGCCCTGTCGGAGCTGATCGAACAGGGCCTGGATCGAGACCAGTGCCAGGTCAGCCGTCGTACCCAGCTGAAGTACGCGGGTACCGATACCACCCTGCTGGTCGAGCTGGACGACCCCGAAACCATGGCCGACCAATTCGCCCACATGCACCGCCGGCAGTTCGGCTTCACCATGCCGGGACGCGATATCGTGGTTGAGGCCGGGGTGGTCGAGGCCCGCGGCACGGACAAGCCGCCCAAGGAAAGCCGGCTTGAGCGCACAGAATCAGCAGGCCAGCCCGAGCCGCTTGATCGTATCGAGATATTCAGCGGCGGCAAGGCGCTTAACGACACGCCCGTCATCAAACGCGCCGACCTGCAACCAGGCCATTGCGTGCGCGGCCCGGCCATCCTGATCGAGGACAATGCCACTACCGTGGTCGAGCCCGGTTGGCAGGCGGAACTCAACGATTACGGCCACCTGCTGCTCAGCCGCTACCAGGCCCTGCCCGACCGCCAGGCCGCCGGCACCCGTGCTGACCCGGTGCTGCTCGAGGTCTTCAACAACCTGTTCATGGCCATTGCCGAGCACATGGGCGCTGCCCTGCAGCGAACGGCCTGGTCGGCCAATATCAAGGAGCGGCTGGATTTCTCCTGTGCCCTGTTCGACAACCAGGGACGACTGATCGCCAACGCGCCCCATGTGCCGGTGCACCTGGGCTCCATGGGTGAAAGCGTGCGGGCGGTTATCTCGGACCATGCCGACGACATGCGCCCCGGCGATGTCTACCTGCTCAACAATCCCTACCGCGGCGGCACCCACCTGCCCGATTTGACCGTGATCAGCCCCTGCTTCGATGACCAGGGCAAGATTCTGTTCTTCGCCGCCAGCCGGGCCCATCATGCCGATGTCGGCGGCATCACGCCGGGCTCCATGCCCCCGCACAGCCGCCACATTGACGAAGAAGGCGTGTTGTTTACCAGCGAGCTGATCGTGCGCGATGGCGAGCTTCGGGAAAAGCGCCTGCGCGAACTGTTTGGCGCAGGCCCGTGGCCGGCGCGCAATATCGACCAGAACCTGAGTGATTTGAGAGCCCAGGTCGCAGCCAATGCGCGCGGCCTGGATGAGCTGGCAGCGATGGTCGAGCACTTTGGCCTGGACGTGGTCCGGGCCTACATGGGCCATGTCCAGGACAATGCCGCCGAGCAGGTGCGGCGGGTGATTGACTCCCTGCCCGACGGCCACTGGGTCAAGCACATGGACAACGGCAGCCGGGTTGAGGTCAAGGTCAGCATCGACCGCGACCAGCGCCGGGCAAAGATTGACTTCAGCGGCACCAGCGAACAGGCCGACAATAACTTCAACGCGCCGGCCGCGGTGACCCGGGCCTGCGTGCTGTACGTGCTGCGCAGCCTGGTCGCCGACGACATTCCCTTGAACGACGGCTGCATGGCGCCGATAGAGCTGGTGGTGCCGGAAGGCTGCCTGCTCAACCCGGTGCATCCGGCCGCGGTGGTCGCCGGCAATGTCGAAACCAGCCAGGTGGTGACCGATGCCCTGCTCGCCGCCATGGGCGTGTTGGCGAATGGTCAGGGCACGATGAACAACCTGACTTTCGGCAACCAGCGCTATCAGCACTATGAAACGCTCTGCGGCGGGGCCGGTGCCGGCGACGGTTTTGACGGCTGCGATGCGGTCCACGTCCACATGACCAATTCGCGCCTGACCGACCCGGAAATCCTGGAAACCCGTTTCCCGGTGCGCCTGGACGGTTTCGGCATACGCCCCGATTCCGGTGGTTCCGGGCAGTGGCACGGCGGCAACGGCGCCGAGCGGCGGATTCGCTTCCTCGAGCCGATGACGGTGGCCTTGCTGGCCAACTCACGCCAGGTGGCGCCATCCGGCCTGGACGGCGGCGGTGATGGTCAGCTTGGTGAAGCCTGGATCGAGCGTGTTGACGGCTCCCGTGAAGAACTGGCCGGTTGCGATCGGGCTGAGATGGAGGCAGGCGACCTGCTGGTGCTCAGAACCCCGGGCGGGGGCGGCTTCGGTGCGCCAGATCAGGTATCCAGCGACAAAAGCCGGCGCCAGAAATAGTCCAGGAGTATGTAGATCAGCAGGCCAATAGCCAGGCCCATGACCAGAGCCATCAGTGGCGGCAGTCCCGGCAGCAGGCGGTCCAGCATGCCACCAACCATGCGGTGAG
>SKQI01000285.1 GCA_007119095.1 Wenzhouxiangella sp.
CGGCGTTCAGCGTGGTAATGGCAACGATGGGGCCAATGGCTGAAAAGCCTGTGCCGCCGTCGATAATCGCGCCGACCACGAATGGCCCGCTGCCGCCCCCGATCAGCGTGGTCATGCCATTGTAGACGCCGCAGCCGGTCGTGACATGCGGTTGCGGCAGAATCCGTTGGGCCAGGGCAAACTCGGCCGCGCTCCAGGCAGCCACCATCATTACGGCGACTGAAAACAGCGCTACCGTCATCCAGATTCCCGGCGAGCTCAGGGCCGCCCAGATCAGGAACCCGGCCAACAGGTAGCAGATCCCGGCAATCGCCGCCCGGGCGCTGGAGCGATCACCCAGCGTCGCCCACAGGGCAATGCCGCCGATCGAAAAAGCATAGGGCAGGGCAGTGAGCCAGGCGAGCTGGTGGTAGGCCACCCCTTCGCGCCCGGCCAAGTAAGTGGGGAGCCAGCCGGCCAGACCCAGGGCGACCATGTTGTTGAAAATGCCGATGACGGCCAGGAGCAGAAACGGGGCGCTGAGCAGCGAGTCCCGAAGGCGACCGGCATCGCCATGCACCAGGGCCGACTCTTCGGCCAGCGCCTGTTCGATCCAGGCTTGTTCAACTTTATCGACGCGGGGGTGGTCGGCCGGTTGATCATGGATGTGGCGCCAAACCAGCGGCAGGCTGACCAGCAGGCCAAGCACGGCAAGAGCATAGAAGCCGCCGCGCCATCCCAGTACGTGCATCATCGGCACCAGCAACAGCGGTGCTGTGAAAAAAGCCAGAAACAGGCCGCTGATCCAGATGCCGTTGCCGCGCGAGCGTTCTTCGGGAGGGAACCAGTTCTTCGTCAACTGGCTCATCAACGGAAAATGAATCCCCTCGGCGACTCCCAGCAGCAGGCGCGAGGCCACGAACAGCATCAGCAGCGAACTGGCCCAGGCCCCCATGGCGGTAAACAGCGACCACAGGATGATGATCACCATCAGCGAACGACGCAGGCCGAACTTCAGGCCCAGCGGGCTCAAAAAGATGTTGGCCAGACCGTAGCCAACGTAAAACAGGCTCATCAACAGCCCACCATAGCGCCGGGTTTCGCTGGCATCCCAGCCAAAGTCGGCGGCGATCAGCGGCAGTGCCAGGGACACGTTGAGGCGATCGTAATAGGCCACCAGCAAGGTGACCATCAGGGTCAGGGCCAGCTTCCAGCGCGCTCGCCCGTTCATGGTTCAGCCCTGGCGCGAGTACAGACGGTTAACGAATTCGGCCAGCAAGGCGTCGCGACTGGCATGCGGCAGACCGTTGAGCAGGCCGTTGATACCATCCATGCGATCGGGCAGTTCATTCCCCTCAGTCCCCGCCATCGATGCCATGTGTTCGAACAGTGATCCCGGGCTCATTCCGGCCATGCCGGCGGGCAGGGCGGCGCTGTCCGGCACCGGCCCGCTGCCTGACAGGGCGCAGGCAGCCAGGTTTAGATCGGTCAGGAAAGGCTCGACCTGGTTGACATTGTGATGGCCGACGGACAGGTGCACGTTGGCAGGCGACGGACCGAAACCGAACTGGGGCTGAATGTACCAGCCGCGCGCGCGCATGTCCTCGGCCAGGGTGAATACATTGATGCTGTCGGATGCAAAACTGAACAGATTGCAGTCCGAGCTGCCCAGACAGTACAACCCGGGAATGGCTTCAATACCGTCCTGCAGGCGCCGACTGGCCGCTTGGCAGGCGCCGACCATGGACTCGTAGCCTTCGCGACCGAGGTGTTTGAGTATCGCCCAGCAGGCCGCCATCGGGCCGGCGCCGCGGGTCGATAGTACGGTGGGATTGACCACCGAGTAGCCGGTCCAGCCCGACCAGGCAAAGATCTGGTGACGTCGAAGCTCGGCGCTACGATAGAGAATGCAGGACGCGCCCTTCGCGGCATAGCCCCACTTGTGGAAGTCCATCGACAGCTGGGTGACGCCGGGCACGCGCAGGTCAAATGGCGGTATCCCCTCTCCGACAAATGGCAGGTACATGCCGCCCATGCAGGCATCGACGTGAAATGGCAGCTGGTGAGCCAGAGCGATTTCGCCGATCGCTTCGATCGGGTCGATAACCCCGTGCGCATAAGACGGCGCCGATGCGGCAATCAGAATGGTGTTGGCGGTGATTGCCTCGGCGATGGCATCCGGTCGGGCGCGAAAGCTGTCGGCGTCCACAGGGGTGACGATGGGCTCGATATCGAAATACTGGCAGGCCTTGAAAAAGGCGGCATGGGCCGTTTCCGGCAGGATCAACTCAGGCCTGCCGGGGGTGGTCCTGAGCGTCCGTGCCCGATCGCGCGCGGCTTTCACCGACAGCAGGATGGACTCGGTGCCGCCGGAGGTGAAGTTGCCGACTGTTTGATCATCGCCGCCGGCCAGGTCGGCGGCCATGTCAATGATCGCCCGTTCCAGTGCCAATACCGAGGGAAAAGCGGTGGGATCCAGCCCGTTTTCGGTCAGAAACAGGTCAAATGCCTCGTGAACCAGGGCCATCGCTTCGGGTCCTGGGTCGTAGATGTAGGCAAAAACCCGGCCTTCTTGCCACGGTACATCCTTGTGTTTGAGCGTGCGTAGCTGTGCGATCAGCGATGCGCGATCCTGGCCCCTTGCTGGGAAGCCTTTGCTCGACATATCAAATCCTCGGGCGATCGACGAGTGGCGAGAAAGCGCCGATCGCTAGCGATCGGCGCATGGGTACGATCAGAAGAAGTAATTGAACACCGCCCCAAACGTTCGTGGCGTACCAACCGATCGCTGCAGGCCCGAATAATAAGTCTCCAAGCCCTGTGTGCCCAGAGTGTAGTTCTCGTTGAAGACATTATTGACAAACAGTGCGACGCTGTAACGGTTGGCATCCAGTCCGACCCTTACATTGACCAGTTCGAAGCTACCCAGTACGTTATTTGCATCATTCGTTGCCTCGACAAACTGGCGACCGGTGTGCCGGTAGTCGGCGCGCAGCCAACCATTGGTGCCGGCAGGGCCGGCGAAGCTGAATTCGGCACCGGTATTGAAGGTGTGTTTAGGGGCAAAAGGCAAGCGGTTGCCGCTGGCATCGACAGTGCCGAAACCAACCTGATCGATGGGGATGGCGTTCGGGAAGCTGTTGAATGTGGCATCGGTATATCCATAGCCCAGATTCCAGCGCAGCTGCGGGTGCAGGCGTGCGAGCAACTCGATCTCACCACCCTTGCTGTTGGCGCTGGTTGCGTTCTGGACGAACTGGCGCTGGCTGAGAACGTCCTGGCCGCGCACCTGGATGTCGTCCCAATCGATGTAAAATAGGGCGGCGTTAAGCTGGAAGCGATTGTCCGCCAGCATGCCCTTGAAGCCGACTTCATAGTTCCAGGCCGTTTCTTCCCGATAAATCTGCTCGACTGCACCGTCGTCGGTAGTTGTGACATCCGAGTTGACGCCGCCGACCTTGTATCCACGGGCAATCGTTGCATAGGTCGACAGGCCGTCGGCAAACTGGTAGTTCAAGGCCAGGCGCGGTGACAGGTTCGAAAACGAAGTGTTGACGATATCTGTCCCCACCGGCAGGGTAATGGACGGGCGGTTGATCTCGGTGAACTCGACCTCGTCCCGGGTCCAGCGCAGGCCCACTGACAGACTGAATGCGTCGGTCAGCGCAATGCTCATGTCGCCAAACAAGGCGTAACTGTCGGTGTCGATGCCGCGATCGGTATCTTCGAAGTTGCCAACCGTCATGGGCCCGAACACTTGGGGCACCAGCCCATTGGCCAGCAGGAACTGGATTTCCGGGTCGGTCAGATCAATCAACCCATCCTGCACGCCCAGGGCGAACAGCAGTGCGCCCCAGGCATTCAGGTAAGGATCGGAGGCCAGGTGGCTGGAAATATCGGTTTCCATGATTTCGTCTCGGGCCAGAATGCCGCCGACGGTCCAGTCAACGCGTCCCAGGCCAAATGAGCTCAGTCGAAGCTCCTGGCTCCAGCCCTTGGAAATGCTGTCGCGCGCGACGGTAAATGCCGGCAGCGGTGAAGCATCGCCATCACCGAACTGCTGGAAGTCATTTTTCAGGTAGCCAGTGACCGAGGTCAGCTCGAGTGCATTGTCGAATCGGTAGTTGATCCGGCCGATAAACATGTCGGTGTCGCTGTCCGAGCGTCGGCGCGCATCGTTGGCAAAGGTTTCATGAGTGTCTGGCCATAGCGGCTGGGCCACGAAGGGCAGTGGCCACTGCGGAAACTGGCTGGTATCGATCGGCGGCGTCCCGAAAGCGCCGAACAGCAGATGGAAATTATCGACCACCTCGACCAACTGATTAGGAACCGGGGCGAGAATCCCGGTAGCTACGTACTCGAGCTGATTCTGGCGCTCCTCAGTGCGCGACAGCGACAGATCAACGGTCAAGCGCTCGTTGTCATCGTAGCGGAAAGCGGCACGCAGGCCCTGGTCGCGACCATCATTGGTGCCGCCGCCGGCGAGGTTGGTCATCCAGCCGCCCACGTCTCGGTAGTAGCCAGTCATCCGCAGCGCCGAGCGTTCGCCCAACGGAATATTGCCTGCAACCCGGCCCAACCAGGTGCCGTGTTCATCGATTTCGCCGCGCAGATTGCCGAAATACCCGCTTGGATCAGGCTTGCGCGAGGTAATGTTGATGGCTCCACCCAGGGTGTTGCGACCAAAGTAAGTGCCTTGCGGTCCGCGCAGGACCTCAATGCGCTCGATATCGTAGAGGGGGGTATCCAGGGTTCGCGACCAGCCGGTGACCAGAATGTTGGGGGCTATGTTGAATTCATCGAGGTAGATGCCGATCGCGTTCGCTCGGCCGCCGACGTTGGTGACCCCCCGCACCCCCATCCGGGTAAAGGCGCGATTGCCTTGCTGGGAAAAGCCGACGTTGGGTGCGCGTGTGGCGTAGTCCAGGAACTCGCCAATGCCAAGCCGCTCGATATCTTCCTCAGCGAATGCGGTGATGCTGATCGGTACTTCCTGCAGGGTTTGTTCGCGTTTCTGCGCGGTGACGGTGATGGTGTCCAGGGTATTGCTTTCACCCACTTCAGCGACGACGGTGGGCGAAAGGGCAAGGGCGATGGCGGTTGCCAGCAGGCTGGGTTGAATGACGGAGACTGGCTTGGAAAACATGGTGGCTACCCTCGTTATCATGTGAACTGGTGCGCGGTCTGGTCCAACGGGCCCCGCGTTTTTCGTAACGATGACATAATTTGTACGATCGTGCAAATGAAATTGTATGAGTGTACAATTTCAGTATGCCGAAGGGAGAAGCCGTGAACAGCTTGGATGGAAAATCGGTCGGCCAGCGACGCCGGGCCGGGACGCGACGGCGCGGGGAGCGAACCCGAAGCGCCATTCTCAAGGCTACGCTGGAGGTAATTGCCGAGGGTGGTGTGCGTGCGGTAACCCACCGTGCCGTGGCCACCCGCGCTGATGTCAACCTGTCTCTGACTACCTACTATTTCAGCGATATCTTTGACCTGGTTTCGAGCGCCTTTCGGGATTTCGTCGAGCTTGACAAGCCGCGCGTTGAGCAGGCTTGGGAGGAGGTGTTCGAGTGCGTTTATCAGTACAGCGCAGCCGAGCGCAGGCGCAAGGATGTTCGCCAGTCCATTCGTCGGCGTTTGACCACGATTGGTACCGACTACATCCTGCACAAGCTGGAGCAACGGCGGGCAGGGCTGGCAGTAGAACATCATTTCTACTTCGAAGCCTTGCACGACGAGCGCCTCCGTGATCTTTACGACAGTTCACGCGCGCCGGTGCTGGAACAGATGAGCCAGTTTGCTGCCCTGTTCAATCGCCAAAGTCCTGAACTGGACGCCGAGCTGCTGACCGCCACTATCCTGAAGATTGAACACAACGCGCTGATCGAGGCGCCCGATGAGATTGACCGGGTTCGAATGGAACAGATGCTTGGGCGGGTGATTGGCTGGATAATGGGGCTTAACGAACCGCTGCGAGAGAAATAACGATGAGTGATGAAGCCGCCCCCTACAAGGCGATGATGGAAGGTCTGAGGGCCTGTTTCGAATCTGGTCTGACCCGCTCGCTGGCCTGGCGAAGCGGACAGCTAGATGCCATGAAGCGCCTGCTGGAAGAGAACGAGGAGGCCATCGGCCAGTCCCTGGCATCTGATCTGGGCAAGCCGGCCCAGGAAGTTCTGCTAGGCGAGCTTTCACTGCTGTACTCCGAAATCCGCCATGCCCGCCGGCATCTGAAACGTTGGTCGCGACCGCGGCGGGTGCGAACGCCAATGGTTGGTCAACCGGGGCGAAGCTGGGTTCAGCCCGAACCACTCGGTGTGGTGCTGATCATGGGTGCCTGGAACTACCCGGTTCAGCTCGTGCTGAGCCCGCTGATCCCGGCTCTGGCGGCGGGCAACTGCGCGGTCGTGAAGCCTTCCGAGATCGCCGCGCGCACGGCCGACCTGATGGCCGACCTGATTCCGCGCTATCTGGATCCGCATGCCGTTGAAGTGGTTCAGGGCGGGGTGGCCGAAACAACGGAGCTGTTGAAACAGCGCTTCGATCATATTCTGTATACCGGCGGTGCGGCCGTTGGCCGCATCGTCATGCGTGCCGCTGCAGAACATCTGACCCCGGTCACCCTGGAGCTGGGCGGCAAGAGCCCGGCGGTAATTGACAGGGATGCCGATCTGAAATCTGCTGCTCGTCGGCTGATCTGGGGCAAATGTCTGAATGCCGGCCAGACCTGTATTGCCCCGGACTATGTGTTGGTGACACCCGAACAGCGTGATGCGCTGATCCAGGCGATGGCAGCCTCCCTTGAAGAGATGTATGGCAGCGATCGCCTCAACAGCATTGATTACGCGAAGATCATCAATCAGCGCCATTTCCAGCGCCTCAAGGAATATCTGAACAACGGCAAAGTGGCCTTGGGCGGCCAGGTCGATGAACAGGCCGAGCGCATCGAACCAACAGTGTTGGTCGATGTGCAGCCGGAAGACCCGGTCATGAGCGAGGAGATTTTTGGTCCGATCCTGCCGGTGCTGACCGTGGATGATTTTGATCAGGCGCTGGAATTCATTCGCCGTCGGGACAAGCCGCTGGCGGCCTACCTGTTCACCGGTAACAGGCAGAGCGAGCGCCGTTTCGTTGATCAGATCAGCACCGGCAACCTGTGCATCAACGATGTGTTGATGTTCATGTCCGTGCCTGAGCTGCCCTTCGGCGGCGTCGGCATGAGCGGTATGGGGCAATATCATGGCCGCGCGGGCTTTGATCGTTTCAGCCACCTGAAATCGATCATGAAGCGCTCCCGCTTCCCGGAGATCACTATCCGGTTTCCTCCCTATGGCCCGCTCAAGATGCGGCTGCTCAAGCTCTTCGGCTAGGCGGAAGTGGTAGATCTGGCCGGTTTGTCGACTGCCCTGCGCCGCCAGGGCATGGGCTGGCCGGGTTTTATCATCGATAAAACTGCGCTGAGCGTCAATCTAGAGCGTGTGCTGCCCAGGGCGAGGGCTGAACGCCTGAGGCTGGTGCTGAAGTCGCTGCCTTGTCCGAGCCTTGTAGACCACTTGATGCACCAGGCAGACACGACCAAGCTGATGGTCTTTCATCTGCCCAATCTGCTGGCTGCGGCCCGGCGCTGGCCGAACGCCGATCTGATGCTGGGCAAGCCGTTGCCGGCTGCGGCCGTGGATGCCTTTTACCGGCACTTTCGCGCGGACAGTGGTTTTGATCCGACCCGTCAGCTGCACTGGTTGGTGGATGATGCCGCTCGCGTCCGGTCGTTGGCCGAGCTGGCTAAAGCCCATGGGGTACGCATGAGCGTGGTCATCGAACTGGATGTTGGCATGCACCGTGGAGGCGCTACCGACGCCAAGGCGCTGATCGATGTATTGGCAGCTTTGGGACATGTCGTTCCCTTCCTGCGTCTGGCTGGCTTCATGGGGTATGACGCTCAGGCCGGGCGGGCGCCGTTCTGGGTTGGGCGCAAGCGCGCTGTCAAGGCAGCCAATCGCCGCTATCGGGAATTCCTGGGCCTGGTTCAGCGAGAGGCACCTGCGCTTTGGCCGCAGCAGCCGCTGATCAACGGCAGCGGCAGTCCGACCTGCACCGATCATGATGAAGGTTCGCCGCTCAACGAGCTGGCGATCGGTTCTGTACTGGTCAAACCTGCCGAATTCGATCTTCCACAGCTAAGCGCATTTCAACCAGCCTGCTGGATTGCCGCTCCGCTGATCAAGCGCATGGCCGGTGTGCGTTTGCCTTTTCTCGAGGCGTTGGCGCCGCTGAGTTGGCGTGACACGGTATTCGCCTACGGAGGCCGCTGGGCTGCACGGCCCGAATGGCCTCAAGGTCTGAGGCCAAGTCGTCTTTACGGGCCCAGCTTCAATCAGCAGTTTTTCACGGTTCCGCGGCAGTCGCCGGTGCAGGTGGATGACTTCATCTTCTTCCGACCGCTGCAAAGCGAACAACTGATGCGCCAGTTCGGCATGGTCACCATGGTTGAACAGGGACAGATTGTCGAGCGCTGGCCAGTGCTGGATTCGTTTCAGAATCTAGCGTTGTCTGGATGGGGCGGCAGTGAATCGGCCGCAGAGTGCTAATGCAAGCGTAGGTGTGTCGTGAAGTTGTGGCTGAAGCTGCTTTTACTGGTAACGTTCGCCGCCCCTATGGGGCTGGTTGTGGCAATGATCTGGTTGATATCCGGTTCGCGACTGGCCTTCGAGGGTCAGCAGACCGTGCGCGGTCTGGAAAATCAGGTCGAGATTCGATTTGATGCTTATGCCAGGCCTTACGTTAATGCGCACAGCCTTGAGGATGCGATGTTTGCTCAAGGGTTTCTGCACGCTCGCGAGCGTCTGTGGCAGATGGATCTGCTCAGACGCGCAGGGCGCGCACGTCTGTCGGAGTTACTGGGGCCCGGTACGCTGCCAACGGATAAGGCGCTTTGGAGATCCGGCGTGGTCGAGCTTGGTCAACGATTGGCCGATAATGCCAGCGCCGAACTCCTCTCCCTGGTAGATGCCTATGCCGCGGGCGTCAATGCCGGCATTGCCGCTATGCGTCAGCCGCCGCCGGAGTATCTGTTGCTGCGCACCCAGCCGGCAGCCTGGACCGTTGCCGACAGCTTTGCTCTGGGCGCGCTGATGGCGTTTGATTCCGACGGAAACCACCGTCAGGAAATGCTGCGCCTGGCCCTGTCTGAGCGATTGGACGCTGAAAGACTTGCCCTGTTTCATGTTGAAAGCGAACGCGATCCTGATTTTCCCTATGTGTGGACCCCGGAACAAGCAGACGCTGAAGCGGAGGGGCAGAGCAGCGAGCGGCTCGATCCGTCGGTGAGCCCGATCAACGCTCGCGCCGACTCAAATCTGCTGAGCTACTTGCATGCGACAGCCCCTGAGCATCGCCCCACCGGGGCAGCCATTCGTCTTGGTTCCAACGGCTGGGCCGTGGCGCCGGAACGCAGCGCCAGTGGCAAGGCCTTGTTTGCTTTCGATTCCCACGACGCAGCCGGCTTGCCAAACCTGTTCTACGAGGTGCACCTGTTTTTCGGTGAAGGCAAGCAACTGCGTGGCTGGTCGGTGCCCGGTCTGCCGCTGTTGATCAACGGCTTCAACCGTCATCTGGCCTGGGGCTTTACCAACATCGGCGACAGCCAGGACCTGGTTCAGTTGACTGCCGAACCGGATCATGCAGGACGCTTTTTCGACGGCGAGGATTGGTACCAGGCAACGCGCGAAACCACTCGCATCCCGGTTCGAAATGGCGAGGATGTCGAGGTCGAACGCTGGCTGACCATACATGGGCCGGTGATCACCGACGATCCGCCACTGGCCTTGCGCTGGATTGGTCAGGAGTTGGGCAAGGCCGGTATGGATGCCTTGCTGGATATGAATCTGGCTGAGAATGCCGACGAGTTCCGGACGGCCATGGCCCAGTTTCCAATGCCGGTCTCCAACGTCACCTGGGCGGACACGGAAGGTAACATCGGTTTTCGCACGATAGGCATGTTGCCTGACCGGCGGCTGGGCAACGGCCAGACGGCGGTGGCTGATGATGGGCAGGATATCTGGAACGGCATTGTGCCAGCCTCAGCCATGCCGGCTTTGAACAATCCTCTTCAGGGATTCGTAGCCGCGGCCAATGCCCGTGTCCATGATCAGCGTTGGCCGTGGTTGGTCGGTCATGACAACGCGCCGGGTTATCGCATCCGGCGCATTGTCGAGATCCTGTCCGACAGTATCGAGCATGACAGTGCCAACATGAAGGCATTGCAGGTCGATCGCCACAATGTTCAGGCGCGACTGCGTTTGCCACAGCTGCTCGACGGGTTGGAAGAGGCGGTCGCCGATGGCCGGCCACTGGATGCGGTCGAGTTCGAGGCATTGAAGTTGCTGGAGGCGTGGGGCGATGCACCTGAAAATCTGGGCGAGTCGGGGGCCGCGCTGCTGTTCGAATACTGGTATTTGGCGCTGGCCGATACGCTGTTCCGGGACAGACTTGGGCAAGCGCTCTACCGTGAACTCCTGGGTCATAACTACCTGGTCAATCATGCGCTCGACAGCCTGCTGGATGAGCCTGGGTCGCTCTGGTGGCGTGGGGCTCGATCGCAGCTGATTGCTGAATCTTTTGCAAACGCAGTCGCCCGTCTGGCCGGAGAGCAAGGTGCTGAACCGTCAAGCTGGCGCCTTGATCGACGGCAAAGCCTCAGCTTGAGACACGCCTTGACTAGCAGTGCGCCGGGGCTTTCGCGCCTGCTTGACCGAGGCCCCTGGCCTGCATCTGGCGGTCATGCCACGGTTGGCCGGGCCGGATTCAGCTATGCCAGGCCCTTCGCTGTGACCCATATCGCCACGGTGCGTACAGTGCTGGAAATGAGCGAACCGATGACCGGCTGGTCGATCATTCCCGGCGGCCAGTCCGGGCGTTTTTACAGTTCACATTACAACGATCAGTCTCAGGCCTGGCTGGAGGGTCTCCAGTTCCCGCTGGCAGCTTCGCCCGACGAGGTTGGGGCCAGAGGCTTGTGGCTGTTGCCGTTGCGCGATGGGGGCGAGTGACCCTGAGCGAATGGGGCGGGGAAGAGCGTGCGGTTGAACCCGTTGACGTATCTGGCATCATAATTCTCTGATGCTGGTTTCCTGAATAATCCTGATGAACGCACTGATCCGGGGCCGTATGCCCTATCTGCTGGTTTTTGTTGCCTGTGTCGGGCTTCTTTCCTACGCGCTGTATGCCCAATTTGTCATGGAGCTGCCTCCGTGCCCGCTGTGCATGCTGCAGCGCTATGGTTTCATGCTGATGGGCCTGGTTGCGCTGGTCATGACCGTGCACAACCCCAAGTCCTGGGGGCGCTGGATCTATGCTGTGCCGTTTTTCGGTGGGGCGATCTGGGGGATGACGACGGCCGGTCGGCATTTGCGCATCCAGGGAACCGAACCTGACCTGCTGGGTGGCTGCGCTGCCGATTGGGAATTCATGGTAGAGACCGGCTGGCCCCTGGGGGATCGGGTACGTGAGGCCTTCACGGCTACCGGAGAGTGTACCGAGATTGATTGGGTGTTTCTGGGTTTGTCAATGCCCGCCTGGACGTTGCTCTGGTATGTTGGCCTGGCAGCGTTTATGCTGTGGGCTCTTATCGCTGGAAAGCGCTGAAAACGCTGGATTTGTAAATGACTGAACGCTTCAAGACCATTACCCCCGCCCAGGGCTGGCGCCCTGATTCCTGGCAGCAGAAGCCGGCTGGGCAGCAGGCAAGCTACGAGGATGACAATGAACTGCGCGGTGCACTGGCGAAGCTGGCAAGCATGCCGCCGCTGGTGACATCCTGGGAAATCCTTGCCCTCAAGCAGCAAATTGCCGAAGCGCAGGCGGGCAAGCGGTTCTTTCTCCAAGGTGGTGATTGTGCCGAGGTATTTGGGGAATGCCAGTCCTCAATCATCGCCAACCGCTTGAAAGTACTCCTGCAGATGTCACTGATTCTGCTGCACGGGCTGGAAATGCCGGTGCTGCGCGTTGGCCGTTTCGCCGGGCAATACGCCAAGCCGCGATCTGCCGATACCGAAACGCGTGATGGTGTCAGTTTGCCGAGCTATCGGGGCGATATGGTCAATTCGCCGGATTTCAACGCCGAGGCGCGGCGTCCCGATCCGTCTCGTCTGCTTCAGGCGCACTCCTGTTCGGCGATGACGATGAATTTTGTCCGCGCCCTGGTCGACGGCGGCTTTGCCGACTTGCATCATCCCGAGTACTGGGATCTGGGCTGGGTGGAGCACTCGCCCCTGGCTGCTGAATTTCACCGGATTTCAGACAGCATTGGCCAATCAGTGCGTTTCGTCGAAACCATTACCGGCCAGCAGCCGGGCAGTCTCAAGCGGGTGGACTTCTTTACCTCGCACGAGGCATTGCATCTGCACTACGAACAGGCGCTGACGCGCCAGGTCCCTCGTCAGTGGGGCTGGTTCAACCTGGCGACACACTTCCCCTGGATCGGCATGCGCACCGCCGAGCTCGATGGAGCGCACGTAGAGATGTTCCGCGGTATTCGCAACCCGATGGGAATCAAGGTCGGGCCGGGCATGAGCGCCAGCTGGTTGAAAGACCTTATTCGCACCCTCAATCCGGACAATGAAGCGGGTCGCCTGGTGCTGATTCACCGGATGGGCGCGGGCAAGGTCGGTGACCACCTGCCAGGCCTGATCGAGGCTGCCAAGTCAACCGGATCGCCGGTGCTCTGGATCTGCGACCCGATGCACGGTAACACCGAAAGTGCAGCCAACGGTTACAAGACCCGCCGGTTTGCCAATATTCAGGCCGAACTCGAGCAGGCTTTCGAGATTCACGCCGCCTGCGGTTCGCGTCTGGGTGGCGTCCATCTGGAATTGACCGGTGAAAACGTCACCGAATGTGTTGGCGGCGCCCGCGAACTGAACGAAGAAGATCTGGCGACCTGCTACAAGACCACCGTCGATCCGCGCCTGAACTACGAACAGGCGCTGGAAATGGCGATGTTGGTGGTGAGAAAGCATCGAAGCCTGGCCTGACGGCCAGGCTTCTGCGCCTCAACCCTCTTAAAGCAACGCCTCCACCGCTGCGCGCTCTTCGCGCAGCTCCTTGTCCGTGGCATCCATCCTTGACCGTGAGAAATCATTGATTTCCAGGCCCTGGACGATACGATACTTGCCGTTTTCGCAGGTGCAGGGGAAGGAATAAATCACGCCCGGCGCAATGCCATAGCTGCCGTCGGACGGAACGGCCATGGAGACCCAGTCATCGCCGTCGGTGCCCAGGGCCCAGTCGCGGATATGGTCGATGGCGGCTGAGGCTGCCGA
>SKQI01000145.1 GCA_007119095.1 Wenzhouxiangella sp.
ACAGCGCCATGCGTGAGATCGTGGGTACCAACAACATGGATTTCATCCTGGAGATCGGTCGTGGCCAGGTAGCACTGGATGCCCAGGCATTGTTGATTGAAATCATTGAACGTTACGATTCCGGGTTGGAAATCCTATCGTTCAACCTGCAGGAAGTACGTCCGCCGGCCCAGGTGCGCTCGGCCTTCGATGACGTGGTTCGCGCTCGCGAAGACCAGATTCGGTTTGCCAACGAGGCCCAGGCCTATGCCAACCAGGAAATTCCGGAAGCGCGCGGTCGCGCGGCTCGAATCCTGGAAGAAGCCCAGGCCTACCGGGAATCCATCATTGCCCAGGCTACCGGTGAAGCGGATCGCTTCTCGGCCATTCTTGAGCAGTACACGCTGGCTCCTGAGGTGACCCGTGAGCGGATCTTCCTGGAGACGCTGGAGACGGTTTACGGACGCTCGGCCAAGATCTTGATGGATGTGTCCGATAGTAACAACATGTTCTACCTGCCGCTGGACACCATGGGTGGCAGTGGTCGTGCGCAGGCGGCACCGCCGCCTCCCGCACCGCTAATGGCGCCGTCTGAGCAAGGCCGTATGTCCCCGACTGATCCCAGGGCCCGCCGTGGCCGGGAGGCTCGTTAATCATGAGACTGTTCATACCGATCATTATTGTTGTCGCCCTGATCATCGGGCTTAACAGCATCTTTGTTGTCAAGGAAACGGAGTTTGCGATCAAGTTCCGCCTCGGTGAGGTGGTGCGTGCCGACTACGAGCCTGGTCTGCACTTCAAGATGCCCTTCATCAACAACGTACGCAAGCTCGACAAGCGCATCATTACGCTGGACATGCGTCCGGAGCAGATGAACACCGCCGAGCAGAAATTTGTCGAGGTTGACTATTACGTCAAGTGGCGGATCACCAGCCCGCGCGATTTCTACGTCGCCACCCAGGGTGGGGACATGATGTTCACTCGCTCGCGACTGGGTCAGCTGATTCGAAACGACTTGCGCGACGAGTTTGCCCAGCGCACGCTCAGCGAGGTGGTGTCGGAGCAGCGTCGTGAGATGATGGAGCAGTTGGTGCTGCGAGCCGATCGCCGTTTCCAGGATTTCGGCATTGACGTCATCGATGTGCGAATCAAGAAGATCGAGCTGACCGACGAGGTTTTGAATTCGGTGTTCGAGCGTATGGAAACCCAGCGTACCGAGTTTGCCAACGAGCTGCGGTCGCTCGGGCGCGAGCGCTCCGAGCGGATTCGCGCTGACGCTGACCGTCAGGTTCGGGTGTTGCTTGCCGATGCCGAACGAGATGCGCAGCGTCTGCGTGGTGATGGTGACGCCCAGGCCATTGAGATTTACGCCGAAGCATTCAACCGCGATCGCGAGTTCTTCTCTTTCTGGCGCAGCATGAACGCCTACGAGGCAAGCTTCGGAACCGAGAATGACATCATGCTCATGGATACCCGGTCCGAGTTCTTCCGCTTCTTTGACCAGATGCGAACTGAATAAGGATCGGTAGGGAGCCATGTCCAAGTCAGTGGTGATCCTCGGCACCCAGTGGGGTGACGAGGGCAAGGGCAAGATCGTTGATCTGCTTGCCCACGATGTCGATGCTGTCGTGCGCTACCAGGGTGGTCATAATGCGGGCCACACCCTGGTCATAGACGGTGAAAAGACGGTTCTGCATGTCATTCCTTCAGGCGTGATGACCCCGCGCGCCCGTTGCCTCATCGGTAACGGGGTCGTGGTCTCTCCGAGCAATCTGCTGAAGGAAATCGAAGGCCTGGAAGCCCGAGGCCTGGACGTTCGTCCGCGCCTGGGGCTGTCGCCAGCCTGTCCGGTGATTCTGGCCTGCCATGAAGCGTTGGACAAGGCCCGCGAGATTGCCCGTGGCAAGCGGGCCATCGGCACCACCGGGCGCGGCATTGGGCCGGCCTACGAGGACAAGGTATCGCGCCACGGCTTGCGCCTGGCCGATCTGGCCGACCCGCAGCGGCTGGCCGACAAGCTGGATGCGGTGGTCGATTACCACAATTTCCTGCTGGCGAACTATTACAACGCCGAGCCGGTGGACGCTCAGGCGCTGGCTGATGACGCTGCCCGTTTTGGTGAAATTCTCAAGCCTATGTTTACCGATGTCACCGGTGACTTGCACGATCTCAGGTCACGCGGCGGCAAGATTCTGTTCGAAGGTGCCCAGGGCAGCCTGCTGGACATTGATCACGGCACCTATCCTTTTGTGACCTCGTCGAACACCACGGTTGGTGGCGTGTTGACCGGTGCCGGCGTCGGGCCGCGTGATATTGACTACGTACTGGGTATTACCAAGGCGTACACCACTCGCGTCGGCGGTGGACCGTTCCCAACCGAACTCAGCGATGACGCTGGCCGCCTGATGGCCGAGCGCGGTGTTGAATTTGGTGCCACCACTGGCCGCCCGCGACGTTGTGGCTGGCTGGATGCGGTGGCCATGCGGCGCATGGTGAAAGTCAACGGCGTGACCGGCCTGTGCATCACCAAGCTCGATGTGCTTGATCCATTCCCGGAAGTCAAGGTGTGTGTGGACTACGAGGGCGTGGACGCCTTCCCGGTTGGTGCCGAAGAGTGGGCCAGCGTGCGCCCGGTCTATGAAACCCTTCCGGGCTGGTCGGGAACCACCCAGGGGCTGACCGATGCCGACAAGCTTCCGGCCGAGGCCCGAGCTTACCTGGACCGCATCGCCGAGCTGATCGAAGCGCCGGTGCATATGCTGTCCACCGGTCCCGAGCGCGACGCCAACGTCATTTTCCAACATCCATTCGGCGACTGAAAAGCCAGTACCGAACGCGGAGCCACCCGATGCTAGACCCGCAAAGCCTGAGACACGATCTGGACGCCGTTGCTGCCGGCCTGGCACGGCGTGGATATCACCTTGATACCGAAAGCTATGCCGCTATCGAGGCGCGGCGAAAAGCCTTGCAGGTGCGTACCGAGGAGCTGCAGAACCAGCGCAATGTCAGCTCCAGGTCCATCGGTCAGGCCAAGGCCAGGGGCGAGGATATCGAGCCGCTGCTGGCCGAAGTCGCGCGCTTGGGAGATGATCTCAAGGCGGCCAAGGAAGAGCTGGATGCGATCCGTCATCAGCTCGAGCAGTTGTTCCTTGATATGCCCAACCTGCCGGACGAGGCCGTGCCCGACGGCAAGGACGAGGCCGACAACGCCGAGATAAGATGCTGGGGCGAGCCGACCGCGCTGGATTTCGAGCCGCGTGATCACGTCGAGTTGGGCGAGCGCATCGGCGGCCTGGATTTTGAAACCGCGGCGACCCTGTCTGGCAGTCGCTTTGCCGTGCTCGGGGGACAGCTGGCCCGTCTGCATCGTGCCCTGGCCCAGTTCATGCTGGATCAGCACACGGAAGGGCATGGCTATCGCGAGATGTATGTGCCCTATCTGGTGCTGGGCGAGGCCATGCAGGGCACCGGCCAATTGCCGAAGTTCGAGGACGATGCCTTCCGTATCGATGATGATCCCGTCCGTTACCTGATTCCTACGGCTGAGGTTCCGCTGACCAACCTGGTCGCCGGACAGATTGTCGAGGCTGGCCGGCTGCCGCTGAAGTTCGTCGCTCACACGCCCTGCTTCCGGCGCGAGGCCGGCTCGCACGGCAAGGATACCCGCGGCATGATCCGCCAGCATCAGTTCGACAAGGTCGAGCTGGTTCAGGTCAGCCTGCCAGAGGAGTCTGATGACTGTCTGGAGGCCCTGACCGGCCATGCCGAGGCTATTCTTCAGGCGCTCAAGCTGCCGTACCGCACCATGTTGCTGTGTGCCGGTGACATGGGCTTTTCGGCGCGCAAGACCTATGACCTTGAAGTCTGGCTGCCGGGGCAGGGTGCGTATCGGGAGATCTCCTCCTGCTCCAACTTCGGCGATTTCCAGGCCCGGCGTATGCAGGCGCGCTGGCGCAATCCGGAAACCGGCAAGCCGGAGCTGGTGCATACCATCAATGGCTCCGGCCTGGCCGTTGGTCGCACCTTGATCGCCGTGCTGGAGAACTACCAGCAGCGCGATAGCTCGGTTGTCGTACCTGAGGTCTTGCGGCCCTACATGAACGGCCTCGAGACCATCGGCTGAGCGCCGCTGCAGGTGACGCTGTTCAATTTTTCAGCCGGCCCCGCCGCTCTGCCGCGGCCGGTTCGAGAGCGACTGGCAGATGCGCTCAGATCGGATGCCCGGGGCACGCCTTCGGTAGCCGAGATTTCCCATCGCGGCCCGCGCTTTGCCGCCATTGCCGATGAGCTGATCACGCGCCTGCGAAGTCTTTCCGGTGTCGGCGAGGCGCATGAAATCCTGCTGCTGCACGGCGGTGCCAACCTGCAGTTTGCCTGGCTGCCAATGAATCTGGCCGCCCAGGGTACTGCCGCTTATGTGCTGACCGGGCACTGGGGAGAGAAGGCCCTGGCCGAGGCCAAACGGGTCGGGCGTGCCGAGGCGGTCGCCGGCAGTGCAGAGAACGGCTACGTCGATTTGCCAACGTTGGGCTTATTGCCAGCTGATTGCGCCTACCTGCACTACACCGGCAATGAAACCATTCACGGCGTCCAATACCCGGCGCCTCCTGATGTCGATGTTCCGCTGGCCGCGGATCTGTCGTCGGAATTCCTTTCCAGGCCCTACCCGTACTCGGATCTTGGCTTTGCCTATGCCGGGGCGCAAAAAAATCTCGGCATCGCCGGCCTGACTGTGGTTCTGGTCCGGCGCGATCTGCTTGACCGGATTCCCGAAGCGCTGCCGAAGTACCTGGATTACCGATCCTGGGCAAATTCAGGCTCCATGTACAACACCCCCTGCACCCTGGCCTGGTATGTCGCACTGGAGGTGTTGCGCTGGATCGAGCGCATGGGCGGGCTGGCAGTGCTTGGTCAGCGCAACAGCGCCAGGGCAGGGCGCTTGTACGCGGCCATCGATGCCAGTGACTTCTGGTCCAATCCAGTCGCCCAGCGCTGCCGATCAGTCATGAATGTGCCGTTTTTCCCGGCCGACGAGCGCCTGACCATGCCTGCGGTGGCCGCTGCCGAAGATGCCGGATTGATGGGCTTGAAAGGCCACCGTGCCCTCGGCGGCCTGCGCGCCAGCCTGTACAATGCGCTGGACGATGATGCGGTGGAGAATCTGATTGACTTCCTCGGAGAGTTCGAACGTACCCGGGCCTGATCCGGCCCTGGCCGAAGTGCGTCAACGAATAGACCAGCTTGATGAGCAAATCCAGGCCTTGATTGCCGAGCGCGCGGCCCAGGCGGCGCGCGTGCGTGCAGCCAAGGGTGAGTTGGGCAGTGCATCGGCCTATTACCGGCCGGACCGAGAGGCCCAGGTGCTCAGGCGGGTGATTGAGCGTAACCAGGGGCCCTTGAGCGACTCGGTGATGCTGCGCCTGTTTCGCGAAATCATGTCGGCCTGCCTGGCCCAGCAGGAACCGATGCGCATCGCCTACCTGGGTCCTGAAGGGACCTTTACCCAACAGGCTGTCTATCGCCAGTTCGGACACTCGGTCAACGCCATTGCCCAACCCAGCATCGAGGAGGTGTTCGTCGCGGTCCAGGCCGGTGAGTCCGATTTTGGCGTCGTGCCGGTAGAGAATTCCAGCCAGGGCATCGTCAGTCACACCCTGGACATGTTCATGCATTCCGACCTCAAGATTGCCGCCGAGGTCGAACTGCGCATTCACCAACATCTGCTGACCCAGGCCAGGCGCCTGGATCAGATCGAGCGCGTCTATGCCCACCAGCAGTCGCTGGCCCAGTGCAAGCACTGGCTAAGCTCGCACCTGGCCCATGCCGAGGCGGTGCCCGTGTCCAGCAATGCCGAGGCGGCACGACGGGTGCGCCATGCGCCCGATGCCGCCGCGATTGCCGGTCGTCACGCTGCCGAGGTCTACGGCCTGCCCGTGCTGTTTGCCAATATCGAAGACCATGTCGACAACACCACCCGCTTCCTGATTCTGGGCAGAGAACTGCTGCCGCCGTCGGGCGAGGACAAGACCACCTTGCTGGTGGCCGGTCGCGATGGCCCGGGCGCGTTGTTTCGCTTGCTCGAGCCGTTGGCTCGGCACGGGGTCAACATGAATCGGATTGAATCCCGGCCTTCGCGCCAGGGGCGCTGGGATTATGTTTTCTTCATCGATGTTGATGGCCACGTCGAGGATCCGGCCCTGGCAGCGGCGATGGACGATCTGGGTGGCGAGGCGCGCCTGGTCAAGGTGCTGGGTTCCTACCCGCGTGCCGTGCTGGGCCGCCTGCCCGAAGGGGAGCGCGAGACAAGCTGATCTCTTGGTGCGGCAATCAAATAGATTGCCGTGCAACGAATGACACAGGCATTTCGCTGCCTGGTCAATAAGTTAAAAAATTCAAATTTTCAGACCTTTATGAAAACTTACGATTACAACGAACTGGCAGTTGCCGGCGTGCGCGAGCTCAAGCCCTACACCCCGGGCAAGCCCACCTCCGAGCTGGAGCGCGAGTACGGGGTCAGCGAGTCGATCAAGCTGGCATCGAATGAAAACCCACTCGGCGCCAGTCCGCGTGCCATCGCCGCAATTCGCGATGAGCTCGATGATTTGTGGTTATACCCCGATGCCAACGGCTACTTCCTCAAGAAAACGCTGGCCGAGCATCACGGCGTCGATCCGGCCTGCATCACCCTGGGCAACGGCTCGAACGATGTGCTGGTGTTTCTGGCCCAGGTTTTCTTGAGCCCTGGCCTGGAGGCCGTATTCTCGCAGTACTGCTTTGCCGTCTATCCCATCGCCACGCAAATGGTCGGCGCCACGGCGAGGGTTGCCCCGGCCCTGCCGCGCGATCATGTCATGCCGCTGGGGCATGACCTGCGCGCCCTGTACGAGCGAGTCGGGCCGGATACTCGCCTGGTGTTTGTCGCCAACCCGAACAACCCCACCGGCACCTGGCTGGATGGGTTCCGGCTGAAGGACTTTGTTGGCTCGCTACCGCCGCACGTGATCTGCGTGGTTGACGAGGCCTACACCGAGTACGCCGAGTCCGACGCCCTGGGAGATGCCTCGACCTGGCTGCATGAGTTTCCCAACCTGGTCGTCACCCGAACGTTCTCCAAGGCATATGGGCTGGCGGGTTTGCGTATCGGGTATGCGCTCAGCAATCCCGGCGTTGCCGACTTGCTCAACCGGGTCCGGCCGGCCTTCAACGTCAATTCTCTCGCCCTGACGGCCGCCAATGCCGCGATTGGCGATCATGAGTTCATCGAGCGCAGCCGCCAGCTCAACGCCCTTGGCATGGTTCAGCTCGGCCGGGGACTGGAGGCACTGGGAGCAAAGTGCATTCCTTCCGCGGCGAATTTCATTCTGGCCGAATTTGACCGCTCCGGTGCCGACCTGAACGAGAAGCTGCTGCGCGCCGGCGTGATCGTGCGCCCGGTCGGCAATTACGGCCTGGACAACTACCTGCGCATCACTATCGGCACTGAAGCCCAGAACGATCGGGTGCTCGGGTCACTGAAGGATATTCTCGCCTCATGAAACTGCGCGCCAGCCCGGCGGCCCGCCCTTTGAGTGGGGATTACCAGCCGCCGGGTGACAAGTCCATTTCCCATCGCCTCGCCATTCTCGGAGGTCTGGCGTCTGGTGAGACAAGGATCCGCGGTTTTCTGGACGCGGCCGACACTCGCGCTACCCTGGCGGCCATGGCTGCGCTGGGCGCCGAGGTCAACGAGATTGATGGCCTGATCCGAATCCGAGGCGGTCGGCTGCGGGCGCCAACAGTGCCCCTGGATCTGGGCAATTCCGGCACCGGGATGCGGCTGCTGTGCGGTGCCCTGTGCGGCCACCCTGACCTGTACGGTGCCAGCCTTCAACTGGTGGGCGATGCCTCGCTTTCGTCTCGGCCCATGGGCCGAATTACCCGTCCTTTGAGCGAAATGGGCGCGGTTGTTCAGGCCGACGACGGTCACGCGCCGCTGACCCTGCAGCCACGTGCACTGAAAGCGATTCGCTATGTCATGCCGGTGGCCAGCGCCCAGGTCAAGTCGGCCGTGCTGTTGGCCGGTCTGTTCGCTGACGGCGACACGGTTGTGATTGAGCCAGGCCCCAGCCGCGATCACAGTGAGCGGCTGCTACCGGCGTTTGGCGTGTCGCTGTTCGATGGTGAGCCGGGCATCGGCCTTGGCGGCGGACAGGCGCTGACGGCGGCAAGTTGCCATGTGCCGGGCGATCTGAGTTCGGCCGCTTTTATTGTGGGGGCGGGATTGCTGGCGGCAGGTGAGGATGGCCTGAATCTGGCCAATGTCGGACTCAACCCGACCCGCGATGGTGTCCTGCGCATTCTGCGTGCCATGGGCGGCAACATCGAACTCGAAGCCGGCGAAGCCGTCGGTGCCGAGCCCGTTGGTCGCCTGCTTGTCCGGCCCTCGTCGCTGACCGGCATAGATATCCCGGCCGAGTGGGTGCCGTTGGCGATTGACGAATTCCCGCTGATCATGGCCCTGGCTGCGGTGGCCCGCGGCACCACTCGCATCCAGGGAGCGGCGGAACTCAGGGTCAAGGAATCCGATCGCCTGGCCGTGATGAGCGAGCAGCTCAAGCGCCTGGGTGTGAAAGTTGAAGAAACACCCGATGGGGCCATCATTGAAGGCGGAGCAGTTAACGGCGGGCTCGTCGACAGTGCCGGCGACCACCGCATCGCCATGAGCCTGGCGGTGCTCGCGCTGGTTGCCAAGGAGACGGTCGAAATTGACAACGCTGAGTGGATTCGAACCAGCTATCCCGGTTTCGCTGATGACCTGCGTGCGCTGGGCGCTGAGCTTGAATGGATCGACTGACAATCCATGACCAAGATGCAAACTACTCCAGTACCTGTGCTGACGATTGACGGGCCGTCGGGTGCCGGCAAAGGCGCCGTGGCTGCCGGGGTTGCCCGCCACCTGGGCTGGCAGGCGCTGGACTCTGGTGCGGTCTACCGCGCGGTGGCGGTCAGCGCTCTGGATCAAGGCGTGTCAGCCGACGATGTCGATGCCCTGGTTGTGCTTTGCGGCGACCTGCCGTTGAGTTTCGAAGCCGGTGATGACGGCATTCGGGTATTCCTTGCGGGTCGGGCCATTGACGCCCGGTTGCGGCAGGAAGAGGTCAGCACCATGAGCTCCAAAATTGCCTCTCAGCCCGCCGTCCGCGCCGCCCTGATGGATCTGCAGCGCAGCTTCCGCCAGCCGCCGGGGCTGGTTGCTGATGGCCGCGATATGGGCACGGTGGTCTTTCCCGACGCGCAAATCAAGGTTTTTCTCGACGCCAGTGTCGAAGAAAGAGCGAATCGGCGCTACAAACAGTTGAAAGAAAAGGGCAAAGATGTTAACTTTCTCCGTCTTTTTCGCGACCTGGAGGCGCGGGACCGTCGCGACCGCGAGCGATCCGTATCGCCAACCGTTCCAGCCGCCGATGCCGAGGTGATTGATTCCACGGCGATGACGCTGGAAGCTGTGATTGATCGAGTGTTGTCCATCGCGCGTCAGCGCGTCTGAACCAACAGTCCGGAAAAGATTTTTGGGTGCTGGCTGCCGCTGGACGGGAGCCGGTGTTTTTTAACGAGCGTTCGCACTTTGGCACAAGCTGACCAGTCGATAACGATGGCAGCCAACGAAGGCAACGCAGATGACTAAAGAGATGAAGCGCTTTGAATGCACAAGCCGCACAGATCTTGCAGGATGAACCAAGCGTAATGACCGAAACTTTTGCAGAATTATTTGAACAGAGCCTGACCGAAAAGGATCTTCGCCCCGGTGCGATCATCACCGGCCGGGTGGTAGAAATCCGCGATGACGCTGTCGTCATCAATGCCGGACTGAAATCCGAGGGCATCGTGCCCATCCACCAGTTCGAGCGGCCGGACGGCGAGCTCGAAGTGGAAGTCGGAGACGAAGTCGAGGTTGCTCTGGATGCCGTGGAAGATGGCTTTGGCGAAACGCGCCTGTCGCGCGAAAAGGCCAAGCGTTCTCGCGTGTGGACCACGCTTGAGAAGGTCTTCGAAGCCGAAGACAACGTGATCGGCCAGATTTCCGGCAAGGTCAAGGGCGGCTTCACCGTCAATATCGACGGTATTCGCGCCTTCCTGCCCGGTTCGCTGGTGGATGTGCGCCCGGTGCGCGATCCGGCCTACCTGGAAGGCAAGGATCTGGAATTCAAAATCATCAAGCTGGATCGTCGCCGCAACAACCTGGTTGTCAGCCGGCGTGCTGTCGTTGAGCACGAGTACGCTGCCGAGCGTGATGACCTGATCGAGCGCCTGAATGAGGGTGCGGTGATCAAGGGTGTGGTCAAGAACCTGACCGACTACGGCGCCTTCCTGGATCTGGGTGGTATCGACGGTCTGCTGCACATCACCGACATGGCCTGGAAGCGGGTCCGTCATCCGTCTGAAGTGGTCGAAGTGGGCGATGAGCTGGAAGTTCGCGTGCTTCGCTTTGACCGTGAGCGCATGCGCGTCTCTCTGGGTCTCAAGCAACTCGGCGATGATCCGTGGACAAACATCGACCGCCGTTACCCGCCGACCACGCGTCTGTTCGGCAAGGTCACCAACATTACCGACTACGGCTGCTTCGTCGAGATCGAAGACGGTGTCGAAGGGCTGGTTCACGTCTCGGAAATGGACTGGACCAACAAGAACGTCAACCCGGCCAAGGTGGTTCACGTCGGCCAGGAAGTCGAAGTCATGGTGCTGGATGTCGACGAAGAGCGTCGCCGCATCTCGCTGGGCATGAAGCAGTGCGCCCCGAACCCGTGGGAAGCATTTGCAGCGACCCACAACAAGGGCGACAAGGTCAGCGGTGCGATCAAGTCAATCACGGATTTCGGTATCTTCATCGGTCTGGACGGTGGCATCGACGGATTGGTTCACCTTTCCGATATTTCCTGGATGACCCCGGGCGAAGATGCGATTCGCAACTTCCGCAAGGGCGAGGAAGTCGAGGCCTCTGTTCTGGCTGTCGATCCCGAGCGCGAGCGCATTTCGCTGGGTATCAAGCAGCTGGAGCAGGATCCGTTTGCCACCTACATGGCCGAACATCCGCGCGGTTCCGTCGTGACCGGCAAGGTCAAATCGGTTGATCCGCGAGGCGCCGTGATCGAGCTGGCCGATGGCGTTGATGGTTACATCAAGGCGTCTGACCTGGCCAAAGAGCGGGTCGAGGATGCAACCAAGATCTTGTCAGAGGGTGATGAGATCGAGGCGAAGTTCGTGGCTCTGGATCGCAAGACGCGAAATCTGTCCCTGTCGGTTCGGGCCAAGGATGAAGCTGAACTGGCTGAGGCGCTCGATCAATATCAGTCTCGTTCCGGTGGTGGCGGTGCTACCCTGGGCGACTTGCTGAAGGAGCAGCTCGGCAAGGACTGATCTGCGGGACTAAAAACGACCGGCGGTCTTCTCGACCGCCGGTTTGCCTGATGGGGATAGGCTTATGACGAAATCCGAATTGATTGAGCGGCTCTCTGCCAGTCAAACACACTTGAGCCAGGCGGACGTGGAGTTGGCCGTCCGTTCGGTGCTCGAGCAACTCAGCCGTGCCTTGTCTGAAGGCGAACGCATAGAAATTCGCGGTTTCGGCAGTTTTTCCCTGCATTTCCGCCCGCCGCGCATGGGTCGAAACCCCAAAACCGGCGAGCCGGTCGCATTACCAGGAAAACATGTGCCGCATTTCAAGCCCGGCAAGGCCCTGCGTGAGCGGGTCAACGGCAAGGCGTCTTGACTCGGTCCCGGCAGGTGTCTTGCGCTCCTGCCCGGTCGGGTTCAAACTTATGGCTAGCCAAAAAGATTCCCGAACAGGTATATGTTCCGCTGGATTATCCTGATTGCCTGCGTATTGGCCGCGTTGTTGGGGCTCGCCGTCGGCGTAATGAACCCCGACCCGACGCTCGCCAGACTGCCTGGTCTGGAGGTTGAGCTTGCCCTAGGCAGCCTGCTTGTTTTGGCCCTTGCGGTGGGCGTTTTCCTCGGTTTCACTATTTGTTGGCTGTTGTTCTATTTGCCGGTCCGGCTCCGTCAACGTCGGAATTACAAGCGTCCGGAGGACGAAACACTCCCCGGTCGAAATGCTTGAGCTGTTTTTGCTGTTCATCCTGCTGCCGGTAGCGGCTGCCAGCGGTTGGTGGCTGGCGCGACGTCGCGATCTCGGTCGACGACGTCGAGATTCGGCCTTGTCGAGTAACTATTTCCGCGGGTTAAATTACCTTCTCAACGAGCAGCCCGACAAGGCTATCGAAGTGTTCCTTCAGATTGCCGAGATCAACCAGGATACCGTGGAGACCCACCTGGCCCTTGGGAATCTGTTTCGCCGCCGCGGTGAGATGGATAAAGCGATTCGTTTTCACAAGCACATTATCAGCCGCCCGAGCCTGACTGAAGAGCAGCGCTCCCAGGCGTTACTTGAGCTCGGTGAAGACTACATGCGTGCGGGTCTGCTGGATCGGGCAGAGAAACTTTTCTCGCAGCTGCTTGAGCACGATCCTCGTGCCCAGCTCCCAGCCCGCCAGCTGCTGGATATTTACCAGCAGGAAAAGGATTGGTCCAAGGCGATCGAATGTTCGCGCTATCTGGCCGACGACAACGCCAGGACCCAGCAGCTGGTCGCCCAGTTTTATTGTGAGCTGGCCCAGCAGGCCTTGGCAGATGGTGATGTCGAAGCGGTTCGCAAGCATCTGCGGCAAGCCCGTCGCTGTGATGCGCGCAGTCCTCGGCCTCGTCTTCTGGAAGGTGAACTGGCCTGGCAGGCCGATGATTTTTCGACGGCACTTCAGTGCTATCTGGAGGCCTGTCAGCTGGATCGTGATTGTGTCGTGCTGGCACTGGATCGGATCGTGGTCTGTCACCATCGCCTGGGTCAGATCGAGGGTCTGGAATCCTGGCTCGGTGAGCAAGTGGCAGAGGGCAAGCTGACAACGCCAGTGCTGGTGCTGGCTGAATTGAAGGCAGAAAAAGACCCCCGAAAAGCGGTCGATTTTCTCCTGGAGAACCTGTCTCATCGCCCGACGGTGCGTGGCCTGGAGTGCTTGATGAACCTGCTGCACGATCATGATTTTGGTCTTGAGCAGGTTGGTCCGGAGCTGATCCGCGACTTGATGCAACGTTTGATCGAAGGTCAGCCGATCTATCGTTGCACTCACTGTGGCTTCAGCGGCAGTTCCTATCACTGGCTTTGCCCTAGCTGCAGGCGCTGGAA
>SKQI01000173.1 GCA_007119095.1 Wenzhouxiangella sp.
CTGAGGGTGACCAGGGACTCGAACAGCCGTCCGAGCAATGATCCTCCGCGGACCACCCGTGGCCCGCTTTCGCTGCCCTCCAGCAGGGCATCGGCATCCAGGCCCAGCAAGCGAGTAGCCAGTGCCGGGTCGGCAAGATGATGTTTGGGGGCCTGTGTCAGTCGATTCAGTTCGTTCTGGCTCGGCAGCCAGGCGGGAACCGGGTCGAGAATCCACAGCCTTGCCAGGGCGTCGTGCCAGGGCTGGGTGGTGGTTTTTGCCGGCTTGTCGCCCTCTCCACCGGTAGCCGCGTCTCTTATGGCTTCGAAGCTGGCCGATGTCGCCGTGGCGGCGGCATAGGCGATCAACCAGCGCCTCAGGGCTTCGGGCTTGCGTACGGTCAAGCCCTGTTCGATGAAATCTCGCTCAATGATCCGATGAAGGTAGCCGTCGAGCTGGGCGCGCAATCCACGGCCGGAGTAATGGCGCAGTCCGGGCAGTCCGGATTGGGTAATCTCGTTGACATATTCCTGCAGTCCGATTTCGCACTTGCCATTCAGCGGTGACCGCTTGCCGAGCAGCAATTCACCCAGGCTGACGGTCGCCCGTGTCAGCCCGCGTTCGGCCAGTGACAAGGGGCGCATTCGGACAGTGACGATTCGACCGGCGCCGGAATGGGTTGGCGCATCGGCTGGACTGGCCGAGCCGGTCATCAGGAAGCTTGATGGTGGACAACCCTTGTCGACCGCTCGGCGGACGATGTCCCAGGTGGCGGGTACTCGCTGCCATTCATCGATCAGTATGGGGGGATCGCCGGAGTTGACGCGCGAAGGTTCGGCTTCAATGATTGCGCGCTGGGCCGGTTCATCGAGTTCGTAGATGGTGCTGGCGCGACGCTTGGCGGTTTCTGTCTTGCCGACGCCCTTGGGGCCTTCCAATGAAATGACGGGGAGCTGAGGCAGTAGTTCCTCAAGCTCTGCGTCGACAATTCGATTGAGGTATCGCGTATTCAATGATGGGCGAGCTCTGTTCGACTTGAAAGTCATGCAGCGGCGGTCGGGTCGGATTCCGCTTTTCTACGTTACCATTTCTCAGGTTTTCAGACTACCATTTCTCACGCCTCTGAGCTGCCAATTCTCTCGTTTCTCGTGCGCTTGGCTGGCCTCTGCGTCCGCCACGATAGTGTTTCTTCCGCGCTCCTTGGCAAGGTAAAGCCGCCGGTCGACTTCGAGGGTCAGCGCTTTTGGATTTTCCTCGTCGCGCTGGAGAATGCTGGCGACTACGCCCATGCTGGCGGTGAGCAACTGTGTCGGCCCGCTCCCAAGCCCGATTGTTGGACGCCGAGCAGTTCTGCCACGGTGCCTCAGGCGGGATCGATCAACGACTTGAATCCTTCGCTGATGCGGTCGTCTTCGTTTATCCGCGATCGGAACTGTTCGGCCAATTGCAGAGCCTGGTCCCAGACTGGCAGCAAGGCTGCGGTGGGGGAAGGGGGTTCCGGCGATGATTGCGGCAGCATGCCGTTGGCTGCCGGGGCCAGGGCCATGGGCAGCATGTCGTAGACCGGTGCCAGCTTGAGCTGGGGGTTTTCTGCGCCAGGTTGCCAGAAGAAGGCCAGGTTGCCGAAGTGGCGGTCATTGTTGTGGATGAGTCGGCCGAAGGCTTCCAACAGCAGGATGCGGTGATGGTCGTCCGGGCTGATCCAGCCTCGGTCAATCAGGCGGTGAGCGGCTTGCGGCCAGTTGTCTCTGTGCCCGAACCAGGCATCGTCGATGGCGCCCAGGGTGAGAACGGGCTGGCGTCCGCCCTTGCCCGGTTGTGATTTCCCAGAAAGTGGCCGGGCCATGCAGCCAATGCAGTTCACCGCGGGAAGTTGGTTTGCCGTCCGCGCCGACTTCCCACACCGGCCAGCTTCCGCCTATGCCGGTGATTTCATCGAGCAGCCCGTAGCGCGCCCCCCGGGTGCGGCCGATGCGCACGATCTGTCCCCCGGCGGCGCGGGTGCTGGTCCTGAGGGCGTTTGGTCAGTTTGGGCCGTCTTGTTCGGAATGCGTGCCCGCTGAGGGGGGAGGAGATTTCAGCGCCTGCTGTCCAACCAGTTCTCAGTTGCTAGCCCAGGCACGCGGCTGAATTCGGAAATGTTCGCCGTAACCACGGTGAGGCCTTCTGAAGTCGCGTGGGCTGCAATCAATAAATCGTTTGGTCCAATTGGTTTTCCGTTTCGAGTCAAGTGGTGGCGAATAGTGGCGTAGTGCTGCTCGACCGGCGAATCCAGCGGCAGGATTTCGATTGCCGACAGAATGAGGTCCACTCGGTTGGCGATTTTCTTTGATCCTGACTTTATGGCGCCATAGCGAAGCTCGCTGGCCACAACAATGCTCGTGCAAATGCTCTCTTCGCCTACTTCCTTGATCCGGATCGCAATCAGGCCACCCGGGTTTTTGACTAGGTCTGACAGGATGTTTGTGTCGAGCAGGTAGCGATACCGCGACGTCACAGCGGGTCGCTGTCCAGTGCTGGCAGATCATCGTCTATATCAGGGAAGTCGTCGGCCAATGGCTCGAGCGAGGCCAGCAGCGCTAGCAATTTGCCCCGACGCACAGGTTCGATGATCAAGCGATCTCCCTCCTTGTGGATCACAGCCTCTTCGCCCTCGAGTTCAAATTCGCGGGGAATCCTCAGCGCCTGATTGCGTCCGTTGCGGAACAGACGGACCTGTCTTTGCTGCGTCGTCATCTTGGCCGTCCTTCAATAGAGCATAGGCCTCAGCATATGCCTGTAGCGAGCTGGTGTCAATCTGGCAACTTTAGCGGTGACTGCCTGAATGCTGGAGTTTCTATATCGACCGGGTTTGTGCTGCAATTTGTTTTCGGCCAGGGGGGTTTGGAAGTTCAGTTCCGCGAAGCGGTGAAAGTCGTTGTCGGCGCCGTGCAGGCAGGCGTTGTGTTCGATCGTAATGGCGGCAAATTGGGGTCTGAAGTTCTAGGTTGACGTTGGGGATGATCACCTATGGCGCGATGACGATGCGGCCGCAGGTCTGGCCCTCCTGCAGGCATTGGATTGCTGCGGGTACTTCGGATAGGGAGAAGGTCCTGGCCACGACGGGAGTCAGGGTTCCTGCTTCGAGCATGGCGTGCAGGGTTTCCATGGCATCGCGTTTTTCAATGGTCTCGAACGAGGGCCAGGGCAGGTTGCGGTCGAACCGGGCCCGCAGCATCAGGCTCATGAAGCCGGGGATGCCGCCTAGGGTGCGGCGTCCTTTTGCGCCGTAGTGGTCGTGGCCGATGACGACATATAGCCCGTCGGGTTTGAGGATGCGCTTGCATTTGGACAGTGACAGCGTGGAAGCGATATCGACAATGAGGTCGACGTTTTTTTCTTCCTCGGTGACGTCTGTTTGCGTGTAGTCCAGCACCACGTCTGCACCCAGTGATCGCATGTAGTCGAGCTTGGTCGCGTGGTCTATGCCGACAACGAAAGCGCCATGCGCTTTTGCCATCTGGATGGCGATACTGCCGACGCCGCCAGCCGCGCCGTTGATCACGATTCGCTGGCTTGGTCTGGCGCCGATGAACTTTCGTAAATTGACCAGGGCGATGGTGCCGGCGGTGGGTACCGTGGCGGCCTGTTCGAAGGTGATTGTTTCGGGCTTGTGTGCCAGGACGTGCTGCGGCACGCAGACGTATTCGGCATAGGCACCGCCGTTGACCCACTGAATTCGGTC
>SKQI01000178.1 GCA_007119095.1 Wenzhouxiangella sp.
ACAACTTCAACCCGAGAAACGGGACCTGGGGTGCGTTCGAGTTGGCCTTCCGCTACGGCATCGCCGACTCGCGCGAGCACAGCCGGGCCGGCCGTGGCCAGAAGCTGGAGCGCTACACCGCCGGGCTCAACTGGTACATGACCCCGGAAGTCATGATGAAGCTCAATGTCATTTATCTGGAAGGCGAGCGTGATGTATTCCAGGATGATGGCTGGGTGTACGGGGCTCGGTTCCAGTACATTTTCTAACAGGGAAAAGGCGCAAGGCTCAAGGGCCAAGGTTCAAGAAAAGGCATTGTGCCTTGAACTTCAAGAAAAAAACGCCGGCCAATGGCCGGCGTTTTTGTTTGAGTTTGGAATCCGAAGCTTAGCGGCGGCGACCTCGGCGTGGGGGCTCCTGGGCGCCGGGTTCGGCGAAGCGGGCCATCCATTCCTGAACTTCGTTGTACCAGTGGATCGAGTTGTTGGGCTTGAGGATCCAGTGGTTTTCGTCCGGGTAGTAGATCAGGCGCGATTCGATCTCCTTGCTCTGCAAGGTGCGGAACAGTTCGAAGGCCTGGCCGACCGGGACGCGGTAGTCGAGCTGGCCGTGAACGATCAGGGCCGGGGTGTGGAAGTTCTCGGCAAAGTAATGCGGCGAGATGGTCTGGTAGATTTCCGGGTTTTCCCAGAAGTGACCAAAGCGCACCGAGTGGACGGCAAAGTCCGCTGCCATCTGCGAATACATGTTGTAGACCGGTGCGTGAATCAGCATGGTGTTGAACGGATGCTCCTTGCCAAGCAGGATGGACGACAGGTAGCCACCGTAGCTGCCGCCGCCGGCGACCATGCGGTCGGCATCGATCCAGTCCTGACCAGCAAACCATTCGGCCGCAGCGATAGTGTCGTTATACGGGGCGGTGATCCAGTCCGGGTTGATGTAGTCGGTGAAATCCTGGCCCCAGCCGGGCGAGCCGTGGAAGTTGTGCCATGCAGTGACATAACCCCATGAGGCAAAGGTCTGGGCGTTCCAGCGGAAGTGGAATCCGTCGGTAATCGGGCTGTGCGGGCCGCCGTGAATCAGCAGGAATAGCGGATACTTCTTGCTTTCATCGAAACCGGGCGGATAGTGCACCCACATCTGGATGTCGGCACCGTTGTGGCCGGTATAGGTCACCGACTCGTAGTGGCCCAGCTCCACGTTGGCCAGGACATCGTCGTTGATCGTGTCCAGGCGCTGGGTAGTGCCGGTAGCAGGATCAATGCGAACCACCCGTGGCGGAAACATGAAGCTCTGATTATTGCCGACCAGGGTGCCGTCGCCGGCCATGCTCAGGCCACCGAAGTCGGTCTGGTCAGTAACCGCACGAACGCTGCCGTCGAGGTCAATGTGAAACACGCGGGTGGTGCCGTTATCGGCCGCGGTGCCAAAGAATCCGCTGGCATCGGCCGCCCAGACCAGGCCACCGGGTGAGCGATCCCAATCATCGGTGATGCGGCGGGTATCACCGCTGTCCAGGTCCTTGACCAAGATATTGACGGTATCGGCATAGAAACCGGCAATTCGGGTGCTGCCCCAGGCCAGCATGCGACCATCCGGGCTGAACATGGGGCTGCCGTCGTTGGCCGGGTTGTCGGTCAGGTTTTCGACCGAGTCACCGCCGATGCGGCCCAGGAAGACATCGTTGGCCGGGTCGACCGGCACATCGTCACGGTCAGACACAAACGCGATATGGGTTTCATCGGGATGAATGTCATACGAACCCGCACCCTGACTGGAGCGCGGCAGCTCCCGGCCCAGCGGCTGGGTAATGGGCTCGACATCACCACCGGCGGCGGGAATGCGGAACACGTGGGCTTCACGGGCTTCTTCCAGCCAGTGGTCCCAGTGCGAGTAGGGCAGCGCGTTCCAGACATGAGCCGATACGTGGCTATCGCGGTCGGCCTTGATCTGGTCGGCGATTTCGTCCCAGGTCTTGCCCGGCCAGACCCGGGCAATGAAATAAATGTGTTCGCCAACCCACTTGATACCCGACACGCCGGTGGGCACTTCGCTCAATCGGCTGGCCTCGCCGGGGCCGTCCATGGGCAGCAGGTAAATCTGGGCGGCATCGTCGTCACCGCGCCGGGCGGTGAAGGCCAGGGTGCTGCCGTCCGGGGAAAACACCGGGTTGCCGGCCGACTGGCCTTGCGCGGTGAGCGCGCGCTGGACATCACCGTCCGCGGAAAACAGCCACAGCCGGGTTTCCGACTTATCGGTGTCGACGTCATAGCTGGTCACCGGGGCGACAACATGACCGCCGGCTGGCGAAACCACCGGCGAGCCGATGCGGTCAATCTCCCACAGCACTTCCACCGACAGCGGCCGGCTGTCCTCGGCCAGCACCAGCGCCGGCATCAGCACCAGCAGGAACAGAAAACACTTTTTCATTCTCATCATCGTTTCTCTCGTCAAGTATTGCTTTGGAACAGTTTCCTATTACAGAGTCTAGAGACCTGGTGCCGGGTCCGGTATCCGGAGTGCGAACAGAAAAAATCTTTTGGGACGCAAAGGAGCGAAGCAGCCAAGAATAAAAATTCCTATTGAATTTACGCTGCTTCGTTTCTTAGCTTCTTTGCGTTCAAAAGGTTTTTCAAATCGCGGTTCGACACTGAGCTTCAAGCTAGCCTAATTCACTCCGCGAGAACATTTTCTTTTCAGTAGAGCTCGAGCCGGCTAACGTCCATGGTGTAGGCGGAAGCCGCGGTTTCGTTTTCCACGTCTTCGATGTTCAGGGTGCCTTCCATCCAGAATGCATCCCAGATGTTGACCATGGGAATGGGATTCTCCAGGCGACCATAAATGATCTGGTTGGCCGGCGGCGGTGGCACATGAATGCAGGCACCGAAGTACGGCACCAGGAAGAATTCCTTCAGTCGGCCTTCGCCATCGGTTTCGATCGGCACCACGAAGCCGGGGATACGCGCCTTGATGCCGTCCATTTCCGGGATGGTGCGAAACGACTGGAACGGCTCGGGTGCGGAAAATCCCGAATGATCAATGGTGGCCGAATCCTCCATCCAGGCGTTGGCTTCCTCTTCCGGCATCAGCTCCAACCACTCCAGCTCGCGCACATCGGCCACGGCGCTTGCCAGCAGCCCGGTCAGCAACAGGGATAGCATCGATAATCTGAGCATGGGTATCACTTGCCTTGGTTTGAGGATCAGATTGTACAGACCGCGCGCGATGCCGCCGGGTTCAGCTTCGGACTTGCATGCCGTCGGCCAGTGTTCGGCGATAGGCCAGCAGCGCTGGCACCAGCGCTATCAGCAGGCCGGCCAGCCAGATACCGCCCAATACCTGCCAGACGCCCAGTTCGGGCAAAGACACGCCGACATGCACACCATAATGCTCCAGCAGCCAGGGAGCGGCCATGAACTGCACGCCCAAGGCCAACAGCAAGCCTGCCGCGATTCCGGCTGCGGCTATCAGGCCGGCTTCGAACAGCAGCAGCCCGGCGATCTGCACCGGTCGGGCGCCGTTGGCGCGCAGGATGGCCATTTCCCGGCGGCGTTCATTCAGTGTCGTGAGCAGCACGGTCAACATGCCCAGCAGCCCGGCCAGCACGACCAGACCCGCGACCACCCGCAGAATCTGCTCGGCCAGACCGGTAATCCGCCACAGCTCCTGTAAGGTAATGCCGGGCATGACGGCGGTCAGCGCCTCGGCGCGATAATCGTTGATTCGGCGCTGCAGCCCAAACACAGCCGCCCGGCTGGTCAGGCCCAGCATGATCGAGGTGATGCTTTGCGGTTCAAGTTCCTCGGCTCGCTCCCGGGCAGCGTCGGCATCAATGCCGGCGCCCGGCCGTTGCATCCCGCTCTCCCAGCCAATATGAATCGCCTGATGAGCGGCCAGGCTGATGAACAGTTGTTGATCGACCGGAGTTGCGGTCGGCGCCAGGATGCCGCTGATGGTAAAAGGGTGGTCATCATGCTGCTGCAGGCTGACCCGTCCGGTACCGTGGGCAAGCACAATCTGGTCGCCAACCGAATAGCCCAGTTGGCGGGCCACCCGGTGGCCGACAACGACCTCGAACAGATCATCGAACACCCGGCCTTCGGCCAAATGCAGGGGCTGGCGGTTGCCGTATTGAAAGTGGTCGAAGAAAACTGAGCTCGTGCCGACAACGCGGAAGCCGCGGTGGCTGTCGCCCAACGCCATGGGCACTGCCCAGGCCACCTCGCGAACCTCGGATAGTTCACGATAAGTCTGGAAGGAGATGTTGTTGGTGGCATCACCAATGCCGAAAACCGAATAGAGCAGCAGCTGCACCGGCGCGGTGCGGGCACCAACGATCAGGTCGGTACCGGAAACGGAGCGGTAAAAACCCTGGCGGACCTCGGCACGCAGCTGTTCGACAAGGACCAGCAAGCCGATTGACAGGGCGATGGTGCAAATGGTCAGTACAACGGCGAAGCGCCGATTGAGCAGCGAGCCCCATGCCAGCGCCAGGAGATTCATGCGGCCACCTCGGCCTGGTTGATTTCCGACAGATCCAGCTGACGATCAAAGCGCGCGGCCAGCTCACGATCGTGGCTGACAAACAACAAGGTACTGTCGGCCGCTTCGACCTGGGCGAACAACAGGTCCAGGAATTGCGCGCGTCGATCACTGTCCAGGGCCGAGGTCGGCTCGTCAGCCAGGACCAGCGCCGGCTGACCAATCAGCGCACGCGCTGCCGCCACCCGTTGTTGCTGACCGACACTGAGGGCATCGGCCCGTCGCATCCACAGGTCCGGATCCAGATCCATGCCCTTGAGCAGGCGCTCGACGGCAGCCTGGATATTGCCGGCACGACGGGCGCGGGCGCGCGAGAAACGGCAGGGCAGGGCGACGTTGGCACGCACATCCAGCCAGGGCAGCAGATTGAACTGCTGGAAGATAACGCCCAGCTGCTCGGCTCGAAAGCGGTCTCGGCGCGGTCCGGACAGCTTCGTCAGATCAACACCGTCAAAAACCATCCTGCCTCGGTCAGCCCGGACCAGGCCGCCGATCAAAGCCAGCAAAGTCGACTTACCGCTGCCGCTGGGGCCATAGAGAAACAGCTTTTCGCCGCGACCCAGGCTGAACTCGGGCAAATCCAGCACGGGCCGGGGGGTTCCCGGCCAGGTGAACGAGAGCTGTTCAATACTCAGCAATGATTCGCTCATTACCGGCTCAGGTCGATCCGCTGGTTTGCAGGTGTCAGACGCGCCCGGGTGGCCACCCGATCCGTGAGCACATCGAGCGCCATGCGCTCGTTGCCGGGATAGGCATCGAACAGACGCAGCTCTACCCAGCGCAAGGCCTCAGGTGTTTCGCAGTTCAGATGAGCGATGACATGGAATTCGGCGTGGTCGTGATGGTGGTGCCCATTATCATGGCCGTGGTCATGGTCATGGCCGTGGTCATGATCGTGTTTGTGGCCATGCGCGTGGCCGTGTTGTTCGTGGTGGTCTTGGTCTTTTGCCTCCGCATGGTGATCATGATGATGGTGATGTTCGCCGTGGTCATCATCGTGGTAATGATCATGATCATGATCATGCTCCGCATCGAAACCATGCGTGTGGGCATTGATGCGGTCTAATTCACAGCCGCCACGGGCGTCGGCCACCAGCCACTCTCCAGCGCCAAGAAACGCCACCGTATCATCCAGCAGGCGGTGCTGCTCGTCGGTTCGCGGTGGGTGTTCGAAGCCGACCAGGTTGACGCCGGGAATTTCCAGCTCCAGACGCAGCGTCGATCCATCCTGGGACAAATTCCCCGTGCCCTCGCCGTGGACATGAGCACCGTGATGACGTTCGATCTGGGCAGGTGTCGCGGTTGCGACCCCAAGGGCAAATGCGGCACAGGCGACCGCGAGACATTGGCGAGACATGCGAGCTTTCTCCATCAGGTTGAAAACGCAATGTTACAAGATAACCATTTGACCGTGCCTGCGGCCAGAGTTCAGCGCCGTCAACGCGCCCGGCAAGCAATATTTGAACCCTTTCCGTGCTTGACGCACAATGTCGACCTCACCAATAACGATAACCGGGGACGGTCTGGAAAATGCAAACTTCGTCGATACACGGCATGTGGTCTTCGCGCCTGGCTTTCATCCTGGCGGCCACTGGCTCAGCCGTGGGCCTGGGCAACATCTGGCGCTTTCCGTACATCACCTCTGAAAACGGCGGTGGTGCTTTTGTTTTGATTTACCTGCTGTGTATCCTGGCGGTGGGCCTGCCGGTGATGTTCTCCGAGATTCTGATCGGGCGGCGCGGGCGCATGAGCCCGATCAACTCGATCCGCGAACTATCTGACGACGCCGGCGCGACCCGAGCCTGGATGGGCCTGGGCGTGATCGGGGTGATTGCCGGGTTCCTGATTCTTTCATTCTATTCCGTGGTCGCGGGCTGGACTCTGCACTACGGCTTTTTGTATCTCAAGGAGCTGATCGGCATGGGCGCGCCCATCACCGATCCGGGAGAAACCTTCACCAGTCTGCTGGGCAATGCTGGAGAGCTCACCTTCTGGCATGGACTGTTCATGCTGATGACCGTCGGGGTGGTTGCCTTTGGCGTTGAAAAAGGCCTGGAGCGTGCGGTCAGCATATTGATGCCCATCCTGTTTGTGCTGCTGTTGATCCTGCTCGGTTACAGCATGAACACGGGCTATTTCCAGGAAGCGGTCAGCTTTTTGTTCAAGCCTGACTTTTCGCAAGTCTCCGGCCCGATGATCGTGACGGCCATGGGGCAGGCGTTCTTTACCCTCAGCCTGGGGATGTGCGCCATCATGACCTACGGTGCTTACCTGCCCTCCGATGTCAACATTCCGCGGGTCGGGGTGACCATTGCCCTGGCCGACACGGCCGTGGCCCTGGTCGCCGGGCTGGCCATCTTCCCGATCGTGCTGGCGTTCATTGTTGCGCCCGATCCCGAGTTGACTGGCATTCCGGCCGGCGGACCCGGCCTGATCTTCCAGTCCTTGCCACTGGCGTTTGCCAGCATGCCGTTCGGCATCCTGTTCGGCATGTTCTTCTTTCTGCTGCTGTCGGTGGCAGCCTGGACCAGCTCGATCTCGTTGATGGAGCCGGCCACGGCCTATCTGGTGGAAGCGACCAATCTGTCGCGCAAGGCAGCCGCGCTGGTGGTAGCAGCCCTGGCCTGGACGCTGGGACTGGCCTCGGTGTTCTCGTTCAATATCTGGTCGGAGGTCACGATTGGCGGACGCGACATCATGAGTGCGATCGAATTTGTCGCCGCCGACATCATGCTGCCGGTGGGTGGCCTGCTGACCGCACTGTTCGCCGGCTGGGTGCTGTCGCGCAAGATCACCCGCGAGGAGCTGGATCAGAAGATGCCGGACTGGGCCTTTCAGAGCTGGCTTTGGCTGACCCGCGTCGTTACCCCGGCGCTGATCGTGATCGTGATGGCCAGCATCCTGGGTTTTTTCTGATCTCAATCTGAAACCAGATCGCGCCCGGTTCAGTGCGTTCCGGGCGCGGTCTCAGGTCGGTTTTCGCGCCAGCACAATGGCGCGAAGGGGCGCCGGCAGGCCTTCCCGGGTCAGCGTCGGATCATCGGCTGACAGCGCTTCGCTCAAGGAATGAAACGGCATCCACTCGGTTCGCCTTTGTTCGGCTGAAGTCGTGGCGGTGATATCGATCCACTCGGTGGCCGTCCAGCCGGATGCCTGCAGCCAGCTTTCAAGCCGCTGGCGGGTGGGTAGGGCATGGACGTTGCGCATGTTGGCGTAGCGATCGGGCGGCACCAGCACTTGGTCATCGGGACCGTCCAGAATCAGTGTTTCCAGAACCAGACCGCCGCCGGGCCGCAGGCGGGCTTTCAGTGCATTCAAATGCTCCAGCGGATCACGCCGGTGATAGAGCACGCCCATGGAAAAGACCCGGTCGAAGCCGCTCAGTGCCGGCGGCAGGTCTTCCAGCCGCGCCGCAATCAGGTGGTTGGCGGCCAGCCCGGCGAAATGACGAATGACCTCATGCTGGGCAATGAATAGCTGAGTGGGGTCGCAGCCGAAAACCCGCCTGGCGCCGGCCGCCAGCATGCACCAGCCAAAGTAAGCATTGCCGGCACCCACATCCAGGACCTGCTCGTCGCGCAGGTTGATGTGCCTGGCCAGCCTCGTCCATTTGAAATCAGACCGCCACTCGGTGTCGATGGCCACCCCGCCCAGGCACACAGGCCCCTTGCGCCAGGGAATGAAGGACTTGAGCTGCTCGGTCAGCAAATCGGGCTGATCAACGTCTTCGCCGGCTGTCAGGCAACCATCCTGCAGGCGCCAGCGCTGAGTCACGGCGGGCAGAGTGTCTCGCATCTGGCACCATGCCGGCCAGTTACCGTGCCGATTGAGCCAGTTGTCATGTTGCTCAACCAGGGCATCGGCAAGTGGCCCGCCAAACGCTTCGGCCAGGGCAAGGTGCAGGCTTTCGGTCACAGACATGGCCGAACTATAGCAAGAGAACAGGAGCCAGCTGCCGGGTGTAGAATCAAGTGCTGACAGCCAAGCTCAGGGGACAAAGCGCGCATGGATGCCTGGAAACTCTGGATCATCGCCGGCGTGCTGCTGGCCATTGCCGAACTGCTGCTGATTCCGGCCCAGTTTCTACTGGTTGCACTGGGCATTTGCGCTGTCCTGGTGGGAATACTGACCTGGGGCACGGATATTGCCCAGGCCTCGCAGCTTGCCTGGTTTGCCGGCCTGGCCATCGTCCTGGTTCCGCTGTTTGTTTCCATCTGGCGGCGCAAGGCGCCGATTCGCTATGCCGGCACGGCAGGAGAAACCGGCATGGCGCCGCAGGCCGCGCGTGTTGTCGGTACCGATCCCCTGACGATCGAGCTTCGCGGCGACCGCTTTCCAGCACGCACCGCCGAAGTGGATGATTTCCAGGTCGGAGAGGAAGTCATGGTGACCGGGTTTTCAGGCATTACCGCCGAAGTCAGAAAACCAGATTAGTTTGGCCACCTCTGAACAATTATTGGGAGCATGAGTCATGATTGAAATCATTGTCGTACTGGTCGTTCTGGTTCTGGTCTTTCTGGCCACCGGCGTCCGCATTGTGCAGACCTCGCAGGCCGTGGTGGTCGAGCGGCTCGGCTCCTACAACCGCACCCTGGGTGCCGGGATCAATCTGATTATTCCCTTCATCGACAAGCCTCGGCCGATCAATCGCCAGTACTTCGCGGTCGATTCCACCGGCGATGCGGTGCGTCTGAATCGCACCGAGAGCAAGATCGACCTGCGCGAAACCGTGATGGATGTACCGCCGCGGGCGATGATCACCCAGGACAACGTCACCGTATCGGTCAACACCGCGGTCTACTACCAAATCATTGACCCCCAAAGCTCGGTTTACCAGGTCGAAAACCTGGTCATGGCAATCGAGGTGCTGACCAATACCACCCTGCGCGCCCTGGTCGGCAAGATGGAACTGGACAAGCTGTTCGAGTCACGCGAAGACATCAACACCGAGTTGCAGCAAACCCTGGACGAGGCCGGCAACAAGTGGGGGGTGAAGATTACCCGCGTCGAGGTCCAGGACATCGCCATCCCGCGCGAAGTCGAAGATGCGATGCGCAAGCAGATGGTGGCCGAGCGCACCCGGCGCGCCATGATCGCCGAGGCCGACGGCCGTCGGCAGTCGGAAATCCTGGAGGCGCAAGGCGAACGCCAGGCCGCGATCGAACGCGCCGAAGGCGAAAAACAGGCCGCCATCCTGCGCGCCCAGGGCGAACAGAACGCCATCAACACCATCATGACCGCCGGCGGCGACCAGCTTCAGCCGAAAGATGTGGTCGGCTATCTGCTGGGCCTGAACTATCTGAAAACCCTGCCTGACATCGCAAAAGAGGGCGACCGGGTATTCCTGCCCATGGAAGCCTCCGCCCCTATGGCCGGCCTTGGCGCCCTGGCCGAACTGGCCAAGGAAATGAAGGGGCGCTCCGGCCTGAGCTGACCAACCCGGGCCCTGTCACGATTGCCCGCGTCTTTGCGTTAGTAGGTATACCCAGCCGCAACCGGCCGGGTCCGCGGCCGGAATGGCTCTCGCCGTGGTATTTCTGATTTCAAACCTGGGGGAAGTGCGGTTCGGAAAAGGAGGGGATCGTCCGGGCCGACCAAGGATGGAGGATTGTGATGGATTGGGTTCCCTTTGAAGACGACCAGGGTAGACGCTGGGAGGTTGATCAGCTCATGCTCTGGATGCTGATTCGCGAGTACGTCCATGCTCGAAACATCTACTATCGGGCCAGGGTCAAGGTTGAGCGTCGCTTCTTTACGGCAAACCTGACCACGGTGGAAGTCAACTGGGACGGCTTCGGGGAAGCCAAGAACCGCGACTCTGAAGCCCTTTACCAGGAAACCGCCAACGACTTGCTGGCCAGCGGAAGTCAGGGGCTGGAGAACCTGATCATCATGCGCAAGCGCGCGCGTGAATACTCTCGCGAGTTCAGGCGAAAGCAGCAAAAAGCGCAGTCCGACACCATGGACAGCATCGACCGTTCGGTTCGAAACCTGTCGGCCGGCGAGCAGACCGCTCGGGTAGTCAGAGACGTAAGCGCAGGCACCCTGGTGGTCGGGGCTACGTTTCTGACCGGCGGTGCGGCGGTTGGCGCGCTGGGGGCCGGCTCGCTGCTCAGCGGCACCGGCACTTACCAGGATACGGGCAACCTCGGCGCGGCTGCCATTAATGCCAGCGGCACCTTTGTGGTCGGCGCAGTCGGTCTGGCCGGCACTGCCGGAGGTGGCATGATGCGCGGAGGCCAGGCGCTAGCCAGCAATCAGCAGGCGGTGCTCCTGCTGCTCGGTGTCAAGATGGATGTCAGCTTCAATGTCGCCCAAGGCTTGGTAGAAGGAAAAACCCTCAAAGACGCCCTGGTGCCGGCGCTGATCAACTCATCGCTGGGCGCGCTGGGTTCGGCCGGGGCCCAATCGGCACTGGGCCGGATGTTTGAGAGCAACGCGCTCACTTTATGCACCAAGCTGAGCGATGCACATCGCGCGACAGCTGCACTGGTTACCGCTGGCGGGGCTTTTGTCGGTAACAATGCTTTAGGTGCGGTTGAGTCTGTCTGGAACAGCAGTTCGTCAAGAACCCGTGCGCTGGCTGATGTCGTCAAGTCGGCCGACGACGACGAAAACTACGTGCGCAACACCGTTCTTCGCCCGGCCTGAGGTCCGGTGCCAGTCAACGGGTCTTGATCGCGACCAGTGCGGCGAAATTGAAGCACTGAAACCAGTCGATGACCTGGTCGAAGCCGGCGGCTTTCAAGCGCTGGTGGTGGGTAGCGCGGGTTTCGGGGATGAGGACGTTTTCCAGCGCCTGGCGCTTGCGGGCGATTTCCAGGTCGGTGTAGCCCTGGGCGCGCTTGAAATCATGATGGTGGGTGTCGAGCCAGTCTTGCTGTTCGGCTGGCTCGAAGGCGAGCTTCTCGGCCAGCAGCAGGACACCGCCCGGGCGCAGGTCTTCTACAATTCGTGCCATCAGCGCATCGCGCTGATCGCGGGCGATGAACTGCAGGGTGAAATACATCATCACCACCGAGGCGTTTTCGATCGGCAGACTGCAGGCATCACCTTCGATGACTTCGACCGGAACGCGCGAATTGTCCGCGGCCATGATCTGGCGGCAGCGAGCGACCATTTCCGGTGAAGTATCAACACCAATGATCTCGACGCCGTCGACCTGGACCGCGCGGCGTGCGGCCAGGGTGGCCGCGCCCAGGGAGCAGCCCAGGTCATAGATTCGACTATTGGGCTGGACCGCGCGGGTAACCATCAGCGGGGTCAGCTCCAGCAGCAAGCGGTAGCCCGGCACCGAGCGCTCGATCATGTCCGGGAAAACCCGAACCACCTCGCGGGAAAACTCGAACGGCGCGGCTGGCCCGTCGCCGGCGGCAAACAGACGATCGCGGTCGGTCACTGGCTGGCGTGAGCCTTGATGGCGGGTGCCAGCAAGGTTGACAGTCCGATGTCGGATTCAGGGGCCGTGACCGAGTTGGTACACACGACCCGGCTGACGCCGGCATGACGCAGCAGCTCGCGGGCACGGTCGCCGAACAGGCCATGAACGACGACGACGGTAGGGCGATCGAACCCGGCTCGGGTCAGGTGACGGGCGGCCTCGGCGACGGTCGCACCGGACGACAGGATGTCGTCGAGCAATACCGGATGATGGCTTTCCAGGCCAGCCATGTCGGGCAGGTCCATGGTCACCTCGCGATCGCCGTGACGTTTCTTGGCGAGCACGCGCCAGGGCAGGTTCTGGTGTTCGGCCACGGCACTGACCCACTGCTCGCTTTCAGCGTCCGGGCCGATCAGCACCGGGTTTTCAATCTCGCGCGCAATCCAGCCGGCCAGGGCCGGTGCCGCCTGGACGACGGTCGCGTCGAGACTGTAAATCTCGTCCAGGCTGGCATAGCGATGCAAATGCGGGTCGACCGTGACCAACCAGTCGAAGTGGTTGGACAACCAGCGGGCAAAGGTGCGTGAGGTCAGGGCTTCGCCGGGATTGAAGCGCTGGTCCTGGCGCATGTAGGGCAGGTACGGGCAGACCAGCCCGACCCGGGCGGCACCCAGGTCACGCAACAGGTCGGCAGCGAACAACAGCGGCGGTACTTTCTCATCCGGCCTGTCCAGGGTGGCAACGACGATGACACTGCGCGAACCCGGGTCGCCGTGCAGGCGCAGGTAGCTTTCGCCGTCAGGGAAGCGACGGTGTTCCAGTTCCAGCCGTTCGGCGCCGAGCTGCTCCGCCAGCGCATGGGTGAGCGGTTCGTTGCCGGGCAGGGGGATGATTTGCAGATCAGGATTTGTCGTGCTCATGGCCAGAGATTCTGACATGAATCGAGACCCGAGCCGGGGGTTTTGGCGGACAAGGCCGTGGGGAAAACCGTCGGGCGCGGCGCGCCCGACGGCCACAAGCCCGGATCAGCAGTCAGTCAGGCCTTCGGTCAAGACCAGTACCGTGATCGATTGGGTCTGCTCGCCATCAACACCGCTCAGGCTGACTTCGGCATTGCGGCAGTCCTCGCTGAAGGTGATCTCGGCACTACCCCAGGTCTCCAGCCCGGTCGGCGGAACCGGCTCGGTGAAGCTGCCGCCCTGCCCGTAGAACAGATCCAGGGTGACCGGCTCGCCCAGCGTCACCGGCACATTGCCGGTCGCCAGCCACAGCGGAG
>SKQI01000215.1 GCA_007119095.1 Wenzhouxiangella sp.
AAAAAGCAGATCGAGGTGGATACCGAGAAATTCCAGACATCGATCGACGGCGTGTTCGCTATCGGCGACATCAACACCTATCCAGGCAAGAAAAAATTCATTCTGTCAGGTTTTCACGAGGCCGCATTGGCGGCTTTCGGGGTGCAGAAATACATCCATCCGGACAAGCGCCAGTTCGTCCAGTACACCACCACCTCGCCGATCATGCACAAGCGCCTTGGCGTGGAAGGTAAGGCGGGATAGCGGGCCTGGAAGCATTTGAGTGACACACTTTTGGCTCGAATTACGTGCTTACAGGTATAACCGGCGAATGCCGTTATCACCGACTCTGGGAGTTTCGAGATGAAATCATCGTTCCGTTTGGGCTTTTCTGCCGCCTCACTGATGCTGCTGCTGGCACTGGGCAGCACTGCCAATGCTGAATTCGAGATCAAGCAGTGGACCATTGCCTCGGGTGGCGTGATCAATTCGACCGGCGGCGACTGGACCCTGTCCGGCACCATCGGCCAGTGGGAAGCCACGGAAGCCCGTGCCCTGACGGGCGGCGGCTGGCAGCTGACCGGCGGATTCTGGGGCATGAGCCTGGAAGAGCTGGCGGACTTTCTTTTCCGTGATCGTTTTGAGGGCACCAATCCGCTGATGGTGCCGGCGCAGGAGAGCCTGGAAGTTTCGGATTCCTGAAGCGCTTCGGGCTCTGGCGAAACAACGGAATCTCGGGGGCGTTTGAAAGTTTGACCCCGGCCGCGTTGTGCCGGGCTACGTTTCAGACAGCATCAGCTCGAAGCTCAGATCGACGCGGTCGCGGATGAAATCGGGGTCGTCGAATTCGCCCTGACCTACACCATATTCGAGGCGCAGTATTTCAGCGCTGCCGCTGAGCTTCAAGCTGCCCTCGCCAAACTCGAACAGTAGCGAAACCGGCTGGCTCGCGCTGACACCGCGCAGGCTGAGTTCACCGGCGGCCAGAAAACCATCGTCGTCGGCTTCAATCTCGCTGCTGCTCCACGTTGCCTCTGGAAATTGCTCGACGGCAAACAGGTCTTCGTCTACGAGCGCAGCGTCACCCTGGCGATTACCAACCGTGGCCGAGCCCGTTTCCACGTTGACTTCGATTGTCGCGGTTTCCGGACTCTGGTCTTTCAGACATAGCCGCACCTCGAAGCTGCGGAATCGGCCGGTAAAGCGGCTGCCCTCGGCCACGCCCCGGAATTCGAGCTCGCCGCTGTCAGCATCGCCGCGATAGCATTGCTCGGCGCCATTGGCGGTATTCACAATAGCCAGCGCCAGGCCGGCGATCAGAAACGGGATCAATCCTTGCTTCGCCATATCGGCAACATCCTTTTCAATACATCGTCTTTGTTGATGAAGTGGTGGCGCAGGGCCGCCAGGGCATGGATCAAGGCCATCACCCCCAGTGAAATGGCCAAGCCCTGGTGCACCAGCTGCATGCGGTCTTCCAGCGACTCGCTGGCTTCAACCAGGCTGGGGAAGCTGATCGGGCCCCACCAGAAATCGGCATAACCTGCGGCTGAAGAGTACAGCCAGCCCGACAAGGGCACGGCAAAGATCAGCCCGTACAGCGCCCAGTGGCCTGCCTTTGCTGCCGTTTGCTCCCAACTTCGCATCGTTGACGGCAAGGTCGGCGGCCGGTTGAACAAACGCCACAGCAGGCGGGCCGCGGCCAGGCCCAGCACCAGCATGCCAATGGTCTTGTGCTGGGTCACCAGCTCGAAGCGCACGCGGATGCCCTCGGCCTGATCAATCCGCCAGGCCCAGGTGTACTGGAACAGGATCAGGCCCACGATCAACCAGTGAAACAGCTGGCTGACCAGGCCGTAACTGCTCGTTGTGTTGCGAAGCGGTATGCTCAAGGCCCGGATCCTGTGTTGAAAGCCCATGGCTACTATAAACCCCGCGATGAAAAAGCTGTCACTGGCCCTGCTTGCCGCCGTCCTGCTGGCCGCCTGCCAGGCCCAGCCCCGGCCATCGATTGTCGACGAGACCCGACCGGCCTCTGATCGAAGCATTGCCTGGCCTGGGCAGGGTCAGCGCTTTGTGGTCAACCAGAACGAATCCGAGCTGCGCATCGTGGTCTATGCGGATGGTCCGCTGGCCCGTTTTGGTCACCCGCATGTGATCGGCGGGGCGGTGCTGGCCGGCGAGGTCATGCTTGCAGAGCCTTTCCAAGACTCGGCTCTGCGCCTGGATGTCGACGTCACCGCGATGGAAGTGGATCGACCAAGCTGGCGCAGCGATGAGGGTTTCGACCCGGAGATGTCGGCATCCGCCATCGCCGATACGCGACGTAACATGCTGTCATCGGCCGTGCTGAATGCCGAGCAATATCCGGAGATCAAGATCGAGTCACTGGCCATCAGTGGTCCGTCCTGGCAGCCGGACATCGAGCTGCGAATTCACCTGGTCGGGAGCACGCGCGAGCTGACCGTACCGATCGCGCTCGATATGGGGGAGACTTCACTGGTCGCCACCGGCCGCATGCTGATCAGTCAGCGCGACTTCGGTATCGAGCCGTTCAGCGCCGCCGGCGGCAACCTGGCCGTGGCCGATGAGCTGCTGGTCAGATTCCGTGTGGTTGCGGATGCCCGGTAAGCATAGTCGGGCGATCCATCGGCAAAAACCGCCGACAGTTTGGTTAAAGAAAGGTGACCCTGGCCGCATCGGACGCTAAACTGCGGGCTTGTCACTGAAGACGCCTTTCGCTTTTGCTCAAGCTCATCAAGAACGCCCGGGTCTTCGCACCAGCCGACCTGGGGGTCAACCATCTGTTGATCGCCGCTGATCGCATCGTCTGGCTAGGGCCGGATCTGGACGATCTCGGTTTGATCAGACCCGCCGAAGTGATGGATCTGGAAGGCCAGCGCCTGATCCCCGGCCTGGTCGACGGCCACGCCCACCTGACCGGCGGCGGTGGCGAAGCCGGCTTCGGCAGCCGTGTGCCGCCGGTGCCCCCTCCTCACTTTCTGGACGCCGGCATCACCACCGTGGTTGGCGTGCTCGGTACCGACGACACTACCCGCGACACCCGCTCACTCGTGGCCCAGGCACTGAGCCTGCGCGAACTGGGGCTCAACGCCTGGTGCCATACCGGCGGCTACCATCTGCCACCGGTAACCTTCACCGGCAGCGTCCGCGACGACATCGTGTTCCTGGCCCCGGTCATCGGGGTCGGCGAAGTGGCGATCTCCGACCACCGCTCCAGCCAGCCAACCCTGAACGAGATCCTGCGCCTGGCCAGCGATGCCCACGTCGCCGGCCTGATCACCGGCAAGGCCGGCATTGTGCATTTGCATCTCGGCGATGGCGAGCGCGGGCTGGACCTGGTGCGCCGGGCGTTGAAGGAGACCGAACTGCCTCCGCGGGTGTTCAACCCCACCCACATCAACCGCCAGAAAGCGCTGTTCGAAGAATCGCTGGACTTGGCCCGGCTCGGCTGCAGCGTTGACATCACCGCCTTTCCCGAAGAGGACGGCCCGCCCGAAGACGGCTGGTCGGCCGACACCGCCCTGCTGCGCTACCTGTCCTCCGGAGCGCCGCCAGACAAGATCACGATCAGCTCGGACGGCGGCGGCTGCCTGCCCTGCTTCAATGCCCAGGGCGAGATGCTGCATTACGATATCGGCCACCCGGCCACGCTGACCGACACCCTGGTGCGCCTGC
>SKQI01000004.1 GCA_007119095.1 Wenzhouxiangella sp.
GCTCTGCCAGCCGGAGAGCCTGGTTTCTTCCTTGATCTTAATGCTGAGGTGATCTTCGAGGATGCCTTTCAGGTCTTCACCGGAAACGGACTGGAGATCACTGTCATCACCGATCCGCCGGGTCTGGCAGTTGAGGTCAGCTATGACGGGTCGGATGATCTGCCGGTCGATGCCGGTGCCTACCTGGTCACGGCCACGATTGTCGAGTCGGGTTTCGCCGGTAGCGGTGAAACTACGTTCGAGATTGCCCCGGCGACGGCCAACTTGGCGTTCGAGGCTTTAAGCCAGCGCTTTACCGGCGAAGGACTGGCACCGACGGTGGTCACCGACCCGGAAGGGCTGTCCTTCGAGTTGACGTTCGATGGCAGCGCTGAGTTGCCGGTTGATGTAGGCGACTACATCGTCACAGCGACCATCGAGGAGAACAACTTCGTCGGTTCGGCCAATGCCATCTTCCGCATTCTGTCTGCCGATGCTCAGAACCTGAATCTGGTCCAGCAGCCTGAAGGCTTCAACCTGTTTGGCCAGCCGCTGACACCCGCGCTGATTGTGGAGGTGATTGACGGAACCGGTGAGGTGGCTACGGATGACAACGATACGGTCATTGAGCTGCGAGTGCTGCAGTCGGCTCAGCCCGAGCTGCGGTCGACTGCAGCATTTGCCAGTGTCCAGGTAGTCAATGGCGTAGCCCTATTCGACGATCTGGTCATTGGGACACCAGGAACGGGCTACCGCTTCCTGATCGAGGTTGCAGACAGTGAGCTGGCACCCGTGATCACGCAGCCGTTCGATGTGCAGGGCGACCAGGTCTTCGAAGATCGCTTCCAACAGCCCTGAATGAGCTCAGCCCACAGCCGTCCCCGGACTTCGGGGACGGATCTGATTGCTAATGCCGCGTGGACCACTAGCTTGCCAATGCTCAAAGCTCAGGGCGTTTGAAAACGATCGGCAAATACCTCATCGCTGGAGAGCAGGTCCGGATTGAAAAACCAGTTGTAGTTGCTGGCTGATCCCATCGTGATAGTGCCGCTGGTAATGGCAATATGGCTGTTCGGGCCGCCCAGAAACTGCCCGGTAACGGTGCAAAGGCCAAATGCCGAACCCTCGGTCACGACCGTGATGTCGCAATCATCGTCAACGCCGCCGTAGGTCAGCGTATAGCTGTAGTCATCTGCCGTTCCCTGAGTTCGATCGATGCCGGACATGGCAAGGCGAATCATGGTGGCGTCGTCACGGGCAAGTTTGCGCTTGGTTTCGCGGAGGCGCGTCCCCTGGTGCATCACCGATTCATCGTCCGGCAAGCCGCGATGCTGGGCAACCTGCAAACCAGCGATTTCCACAAAGTTGTGCCCCTGCGGCAAGTCATCCAGGTCTGTGCTGTAAGTGCTGCCATCGATCACATCTTCGAAGATAAAAGGGTCATTGATGCCGATTCGGAACCAGCCGAGGTTGACGTCATCCCCGCGCTGGTCATTACGTGTTCCTATGACACCGTCGCTACCGGGATTGAGGTTGTAGCTGCCGTTGGGTCCTACCAGGGTTTTCGCGTAACGTTGGTCCTGGCCACTCAGCCCAGACTCACTGGCGAGATTGGGGTGGGCCAGTCCCATACAGTGGCCAAGTTCATGCAGCAAGACGCTTTCATAGTCGACCTGGCCTGTTCCGAGCTGCGGGTCATTCAACGTTGTGTTGCCCAGTACCGGATTCAGTGCATTCCAGACTTTCACAACGTTCTGAACCGGCACGATCATGTCGCCGATGCTCTCGCTGGCTGGATCAATGCAGACCGAGATTTCGAGATGGCCGCCGCTGCCCGAGTAGCCTATCGGATGGGTAATCAGTTCAGGGTTGGCCTGACTCTCGGCGAAAATGAACACGCCGGCCAAGGCAGGGAACGGCAGGGCAAGCTGGAGACCTGCCAGGACAGGCAAAACGCGCTTCATTGTTTCAGCTCCCTGGCCGCTGCCAGCATCCAGTCAAAAAGGGTAGCCTGCAGCTGGGCCAGTTCGGCAAGCTCCCGAATTCCCGGCATGGCGCTATCCCACGCCTGCGCAGATTCCATTACAAGCTGCAGCTGAGTTTGATGATCATCCCTGTACTCCAGTCTGAGCCAGTCGGCATCGGCAATCTCGATCAGCTCACTGGACGCCTGGCTGCGCTTTCGCGCCTGAAGACCGGACAGGTCCAGTTGCGCAACTGCCTGGAGGCTGGCATCGAGCATGGCCAACTGGTCTGCGTCCAGCTGCCATTGATAGTGTCCGGCATAAGTCGTGTAGGGTGGGAAACGCATTTCCGCCCGCCCGTCTGGCCAGACCCTCAGGCTGAACCGGTTATCGTGATGGGCGATGGCTACCTGGATTTGCTGAAAAACGAGTCGCGGCTGCTCGGCCAGGCTCGGCGCTGCAAGAAACAGCAATAGCAAGATCAGGGACTTCATAGGCATGGGCATGCTCTGGCGTGCTGGATGGCTACAGGTTAGCGCGCCATGCCTCAGATACGCAATCACCGTCTATTGTTTTCAGACCTGATAGCGCTGGGCCAGCGCTTTCTGCGCCGTGCGGACGATGCCAAAAGCTGATCGCAGGTAGCGACGGTGCAGTCCTGAAAGTGCGTCTGGATCGACCAGGTGGTTGGGCGTCTTGCCGCTTTCGTGCAGGCTGATCTGGTGGCGCAGGCGAACATTGCCAATAAAGCGCAGCGCATGAACCAGATCATCGGCGTCGCGCATGTTCATGTTGCCGAACTCGGCCGCAGCGCGAATTCGCTCTTCGGTATGCACCGCGGCAATCGCACTTTCCAGCGCTCGCACCCGAGCCAGGTCGACGATCGGGATCACCCCGCGCTTTTTCAAATTGATCCCCTTCCCCTTGCCGGCCTCCTCTTCCTGCAGGAATTGGCGGAACAGACCGAGGGGAGGGGTGTGGCCAATGGACTCACCGGCCAGAAAGCGCAGAAAAATGCGGCTCTTTCTGGCCTGCGCCAGCACATGTTCCTGCAGCCTGTCGACCAGCCGCTTTTCGCCGGCGACCGCGCGCATGTCGAAGAAAATGCTGGTGTTCATGACCGACTGTGGTTCCGGCTCGAGCATCCAGCCGTCGAAGGTGCGTTGCCACTGGTTCAGTGACATGCGCCAGTTCTTCATCGCCATCACGTCGCCGGCGCAGTAGACATAGCCGCTGGCATCGAGACCATCACAAACAAAGGTGGCCAGCTTCAGGAAGTAATCTGCAGCTTCCGGGTCGGGTTTGTCGGCCAGCAGCAGGCCGTTGTCCTGGTCGCTGATCAGGCCTTGTTCCATCCGCGCCTGCGAGCCAAACGCCAGCCAGGCCCATTCCATCGGGGCCTCGCCGAGTTGGTCGGCAGCCAGCGTCAACAGCCTGCGGGTGCAGGCATCGGTGATCATGCTGGCGATGCGACCGACTTCGGTGACCTCGCTGCCCTGGCGTGACAGCCCGGCCAGCATGCCCGGGCCCTGGCGAGTCAGGGCGGCGACGCTGTCGACATCGGCTGCGCGCTGAATGTCGCGCACCAGGCGCAAGGGATGTGGCGCCTGCAATCGCAGCAGATCACCGGCGCTGACCACGCCGGCCAAGGCGCCTTCTGCGTTGACCACCGGCAGGTGATGAATACCCAGTCGCATCATCTCGACCAGGGCTTCGTCAATCA
>SKQI01000059.1 GCA_007119095.1 Wenzhouxiangella sp.
GGTCGGAGGTTCGAGCCCTCCAGCACCCACCAGGTTTAGGAGTGGTAGTTCAGTTGGTTAGAATACCGGCCTGTCACGCCGGGGGTCGCGGGTTCGAGTCCCGTCCACTCCGCCATTAATTACAGGGCGCCTCATAGGGCGCCCTGTTCGTTTGTAGCCATCAATATTCATTTGCCAGTCTCAGGATCCTGTCACCATGCTTCAGGCCATTCGTGATCGCGTTACCGGAATTGTTGCCATATTCGTATTGGGTTTGTTGGCCGTTCCGTTCCTTTTCTTTGGCTTGGACAGCTATATCCGGACGGTGCCTCAAGATGCCGTGGCCACGGTCGGCGACGATGAAATCTCAACCTCCGAGTTTCAGACCAGTTTTGCTCGTTACCGGGCTCAGTTGCGTCAGCAGCAGGGCGATGCCTATGACGAAATCGCGACCAACCAGCCAATTGTTCGCAGGGAGCATCTGGAGAATATGATTGATCAGGTGCTGTTGCGGCAGCATGCTGAACGTCTTGGGCTGGAAATCAGTGATGCCATGCTGTTCCGCATCATTGGCGAGATCGAGGCGTTCCAGGTGGACGGTCGCTTTGATCCGCTGCAGTATCAGCAGCTGTTGCGCGGGACTGGTCGGACGGCGCGTGGTTTCGAACGTGAGCTTCGAGATGATCTGCTGGTCAGCTCAGTGCCGTCGGTACTGACTGGATCAGTCGTCATTACCGAGGCGGAAGTCGATCGGATGATTTCTATGCAGCAGGAGCGGCGGGCATTGACGAAAGTCGAGCTGTCTTATCAGCCGTTTGCTGATGCGGTAGAGGTCAGCGATGGTGACATCGAGCAATACTACCGCGACAATCAACAGGACTTCATGACCACTGAGCAGGTCAGTATTCAGTACGTCGAGTTGTATGCCCGTGATCTTGCTCAGGGCCTGACATTAAGTGAGGATGAATTGCGCCAGCGTTACGACGCTGCCCGTCAGCGCTATTTGACCCCGGAGGCTCGGCGTGCGTCACATATCCTGATTGAAACGGGCTCTGAACGGGAGCAGCATGAGGCCGTGGCCCTGATGGCCGAACTTCGTCAGCGGCTGCTGGATGGTGAGGATTTTGCGGAGCTTGCGCAAACCTATTCTGATGACCCGGGGTCCCGTGACCAGGGTGGAGATCTCGGCTGGGTCGAGCCTGAACAGATGGTGGAGCCTTTCGAGGATGCGCTCTACGCTCTGGATGAGCCGGGTGCGCTATCAGAGCCTGTCGAGACTCGATTCGGTCTGCACCTGATCAGGCTGGAGGAGATCCGGCCGCCGGAGGGGATGAGCTTCGAGGAGGCCCGCGAGGAAATTCTGGCCGAGTTCATTGAGCGGGAAGGTGAGCGCCTTTTTATCGAACAGACAGACCGGTTGGTGGATATGGTGTTTGCAGACGACTCCACGCTGGAGCCGGTTGCAGCTGACCTTGGCCTGGAAATTCGCACCACGGCGCCGTTCTCGCGTCAAGGTGGTGACGGGATTGCCGCCGAGCGGCGCGTGATCGAGGCCGCATTCTCCGATACCGTCTTGATCGACGGTCTGGTTTCGGATCCGCTTGAGCTGGATCGGAACCGTCTGGTCGTGATCAAGCTTGACGAGCATTTCCCGTCAGAGCCCCGCGCGCTGGCTGAAGTTTCCGACCAGATTCGTCAGCGAATCATTCGCCAGCGCGCCAGCGCGGAGGCGCGGGCCGAAGCCGAAAGGCTGGCCGAGGCAGCCGGCACTGATGGGGCGAACCTCGAGGCTCTGGCAGAGGAAGAAGGTCTCGAATTGCAGACCTTGGATGGTGTTGGACGGTTTGATTTCGAGCACGGATCAGACTTCATCAGCGCACTGTTCCGTTTGCCTGCGCCAGCAGATCAACCGGTAGTCCATATTTTGCCCAAGCGCGATGGTTACGCGATCATCCGTTTCGAACAGGTGGTTCCGGGCAACCCCGCCGCGGCGGAGGATATGGAGCGCATGATTGCTCGCCAACAAATCCGGTTCGGCCGGTCTGATGAAGAGTTTTCGGCGCTCTTGGCGTACTTGCGCGAAAACACGCGCATCCGGGTTGTTGAAGACAGGCTCTGATCCCGCGGGTTTTCGACTTACCTGACTAGCGCCGTGTCTCAGCGAACGGGCTGCGAGAGGGTTGTGGGCCGTCCTCGGGTGGTGAATTCCGCTTCAGTTCGACGCGGTGGCGAGGCCTTCAGCGAAAACCCCCACCCGAGGACGGCTCGCAGAATCGACTTTGCTCAATGTTGCCAGCGCTTGCTGAGACACGACGCTAGTCAGGTCGACTTATTGAACCGGCAGGTATGTAGATCGCATTCAGCCGGGTTATTAACGCGGCAATCAAATAGATTGCTGCGTTAATGCCCGGACGGAACGGCCGGGACCTATGAGCGAAGGCCTACACGGACATGCGCCGCAAATGCCGTGCAACGCATACCGTAGGTATTTCGTTGCCGGGTTAATAATAAAAAAGGCAAGCTATAAAAGCCTGCCTTTTTATTTGCCGTAGGCCGATAGCGGTTGCAGGGAGCTCGGTTGTAGATATCCGACCGGGCGTTACTCCAGCCCGGCCATGCCGACGATGTTGTAGCCGGCGTCTACGTAGGTGATTTCGCCAGTGATGCCCGCTGCCAGGTCAGAACAGAGAAATGCTGCGGCATTTCCAACATCTTCGATTGAGACGCTGCGCCTCAAGGGAGCCGTGGTTTCGACATGGTCGAGCATGGCCCTGAACTTCGAAATGCCGGCCGCAGCCAGTGTCTTGATCGGTCCGGCAGATATGCCGTTGACCCGCGTTCCTTCTGGCCCCAAGCCATGGGCGAGATATCGAACCGATGCTTCGAGTGAAGCTTTGGCCAGACCCATGACGTTATAGCTGGGCATGGCCCGGACGGCGCCCAGGTAGCTTAGCGTCAGCAGCGATCCGTTTCGGCCGCGCATCATCGGCCTGCCGGCTCGAGCCAGGGCGGCAAAGCTGTAGCTGGAAATGTCGTGGGCGATGTGAAAACCCTCGCGGTCGATAACGTCGGCGAACTCGCCTTCCAGCTGTTCGCGCGGGGCAAAGCCGACGGCATGAACGATGATGTCCAGGCCATCCCAATGCTGCTTGAGTTGCTCAAACACGGCCTCGATCTGGGAATCGTCGGCCACATCCAGGGGCATGACCAGGCTGGATCCGGTTTGCGTGGCGATTTTGTCAACCCGTGACTTCAGTTTTTCGCTCTGGTAGGTGAAGGCCAGTTCGGCGCCTTCGCGGTGCATGGCCTCGGCGATACCCCAGGCGATGGAGCGAGGGCTGGCCACGCCGACGATCAAGGCTTTTTTGCCCTTGAGCATTCCCATGATGCTTTGTACTCCCATGATTGGTTCGATCAACGCGCCATTGTACCCGCCCGGCTGGTTCTTCCCCACCTTGAGAGTGGCATGATAAACTGACCGACCGATCGGTCAGGATCTCAATCAATGCCTGAGGCAATTCGAATGGACAGCAATGGAGCAGACAGTCAGGTCGATGGTCGTACCCGGTTGTTGTCTTCTGCCGCCGCAGAGTTTTCCCGTCGTGGTTTTGCCGGTGCTTCCATCGCCACGATCGCGCGTGGCGCGGGTGTGGGCAAATCCACCGTGTTTCATCATTTCGAAAGCAAAGAGGCCCTTTACCTGGCGGTGATCCGCGAAGCTGCGGCTGAATTCGGTCAAACCCTGAATACAGTGTTGTCGACAACGGAAGATCCGGGCCGCTGCATCGCCGAGTTTCAGCGCCGACATCTGGCTCATCTGCAGCGCAATGCCGAGGTGGCCCGACTTGTGTTGCGCGAATTGCAGGAGCCCTTCGATGAGCGTTGCGAGACCTTGGTCCGAGATGTGCTGTCACCCAATTTCCAGCGTCTGGTTGGCTATCTGAAAGAGGCTGCCGAGGCGGGTTTGATTCGCAGCAATCTTGACCCCGCGGTGGTGGCGCTAACTCTGTTGGGTGCCAATGTGCTTTATTTCCAGTCTCGCGAAGCGCTCGCCGTTTTGCCCGGCCATGACCTGGCCGACAACCCGGACGGCTTTGCCCGTGCCGTGAGCGACGTGGTTTTTCGTGGTCTGGTTCAGAGAGGAGAGCAATGATGGATGGCATGCGTTGGATGGCTTTGGCCTTGGCCATGCTGCTTGTCTTCTTGCTGAGTGGCTGTGGTGACAACGACGGCGAAGAGCGCGCGGAGCGCGCAACCGCCGTTACATTGGCTTGGCCCGAGTGGCGCGAACTGGAAAGGCTGGAAACGGCAGTGGGGCGGTTGGAAGCAACCTCCGCGCCGGCGGTTGCGGCCGAGACTTCAGGACGTGTCAGGCGTATCGTTCGCGATGCCGGTGAGTCGATCAGCGCCGGCGATCTGTTGGCCGAACTTGATGAAGAAGCGCAGTCCCTGGCGCTGGCTTCGGCGCAAGCTGCGGTCAGGCGCCTGGATGCGATGCTGGAAAACCAGCGCGTGCAAGTCAGTCGACTGCGTAATCTGGCCCAGCGCCAGTCAGTGGCCCAGGATCAGCTCGACGAGGCGGAAACCATGGTCAGGGTCTACGCCGCTCAGCTCGAAGAGGCTAGAGCCAGGCGCGATGATGCCAAGGTCAATCTCGAGCGCACCCGGATCCTCAGCCCGGTTTCCGGCCAGGTGCAGCGTCGCCAGGTCAGCGCCGGGGACTTTGTCTCGCCCGGGCGGGTGTTGTTCGAATTGGTGGCGCCGGATGCGCTTCGCGCGGTACTGCCCTTGCCTGAGCGTCTGCTGGACGATCTCGCCACCGGGCTCCCGGTAAGGCTGTCCGTGCCGGCCCGCCCCGGGCAGACGGTCGAGGCCAGAATCAGCGAAATCCGGCCCATGGTTGGCACGGGCTCACGAAATGTAGAACTGATTGTCGACCTGGATAATCCGGGTCAATGGCGGGCCGGCGGTTCCGTGACCGGTCGGATCGTGCTCGATCAGCGCGTGGGGCTGGTGGTGCCGCTGGCCAGCCTGGTCCGGCGCCCGGCGGGGCAGGTGGTGTTCGTCTACGATGGCGATGGCCGAGCCCTTGAACGACCGGTGCAGGTCGGCTTGCGCAGCGGGGAATGGATTGAAATCACCGAGGGTCTGAACGAAGATGAGGCCGTGGTCGTCGATGGTGCCGGCTTTTTGACCGATCGCGCACGTCTCGATGTGTTGCGCTGGCTTGATGCCCTTGAAGTGGATGACGAGGGCGAGTCATGACGCTGCCGGAGTTGGCCATCCGCCGTCATGTGTTGGCCTACATGGTCTCGGCGGTGCTGGTGTTGTTCGGCTTGATTGGTTTTCAGCGTATCGGTGTGGATCGTTTCCCGGAGATCGAATTTCCGCTGATTTCGGTGACAACCGTATTGCCAGGCGCCAGTCCGGAGATTGTCGACGCGAGCGTGACCAATCTCATCGAAGGGGCGGTCAACAGCGTGCCAGGGATCGACTTCATTCAGTCGACTTCCTCGCCTGGCGTATCGAACGTCATTATTACCTTTGATCTGAGCAAGGACATTGACGTTGCCTTCAACGAGACTCAGGCCAAGGTCAACCAGGTATTGCGCCAGTTACCCAGCGATGCGGATCCGCCGGTGGTGGCCAAGGTGGAAGTGGGCGCCAGCCCGATCATGTGGATTTCCCTGAGCGGTGATCGCACCCTGCAGCAGCTGAATCAGTACGCCAACAATGTCATCCGCAAGCGGTTGGAAACGATAGACGGCGTTGGCGAGGTGCGGATTGGTGGCCGCCGTGAACGCACCATTCGGGTCGATCTGGATCTGGATCAGATGGCCGCTTTCGGTGTCACCGCACAGGACATCCGCGAAGCCTTCGTCACCGAGCATGTGCAGTTTCCGGGCGGTTTCCTGGTTGCCGGTCCAACCGAGATGCTGATCAAGCTCGATCTGGAGTTTCATTCCGTCGATGAACTGGAGCAAATGATCGTCCGCTACGTCGATGGTGCCCCGGTGCGACTGGCCGAAGTCGCCGAGGTCAGCGACGGTCTGGCCGATTTCCGTTCTGTGGCCCGTTACAACGGTCGGCCGAACGTGGGCCTGGGTATTGTCAAGATCGCCGGCTCCAATACCGTGGCCATCGTCGATGCGGTGCTCGAGCGGCTGGACAATGAAATCATCCCCCAGCTGCCGCCCGGCATGGTCATCGAGATTGCCTCGGATGACTCAGAGCTGATTCGTGAAATCGTGCGGGCGTTGCAGGAACACTTGGTCGAAGGTGCCTTGCTGGCCGCACTGGTCGTGCTTCTTTTTCTCAGATCCTGGCGCGGCACTATCATCATTGCGCTGGCTATTCCGGTGTCTTTGCTGGCCGCGGTAGCGGCGATCTATCTGATGGGTTACACCTTCAACACCATGACCCTGCTGGCCTTGCTGCTGCTGATCGGTGTGGTGGTTGACGACGCCATTGTCGTTCTTGAGAACATTTATCGCCACCGACAGGAAGAAAACCCGGATCCTGTGGCGGCCGCGATCTCCGGCTCCAACCAGGTCTTTTTCGCAATCATCGCGACCACGCTGACGCTGGTTTCAATTTTTGCGTCAGTGATCTTTCTGGGCGGCATTATCGGGCGTTTTTTTGAATCCTTCGCGGTCACTGTTACGGTGGGGGTGCTGGCTTCATCACTGGTTGCACTGACCCTGACGCCGGTTCTTTGTGCCAGATTCTTGCGCGTGCGCCGGTCCGAGGAGGCGCGCGGGCGCGTCTATCATGCCTTCGACGCTTTCTTTGACGGCATGAACCATTACTACGGCCGTGCTCTCGGCTTTGCATTGAACCGGCGCTGGACCGTGGTTGGGCTGGCCGCCCTGGTAGTGATGTCATCGGGCGTTTTTTTTGCCGCCATCGACAAGGAGTTTTCTCCGGAAGAAGATGAGGGGCGCTTCGTCGTGTTTTTCCGCGCGCCGTTGGGCACCGGTATCGAAGTTACCGACCGCTACATGGCAACGATCGAGAATTTGCTCGGCGCCTATCCCGAAGTTCGTTCCTATTTCACAGCCATCGGCCTGGGCGCGGCCGGTGAGGTCAACCGTGGCCTGGCTTTTGCTCGCTTGGTCGATAGAAGTGAGCGCGATATCAGTCAGCAGGCATTCCTGGCCGAGCTGCGACGTGAGCTGGCCCGAATTCCAGGCGTGATTGCCTTTGCCGCGCCGCCTTCCATCGTTGGGGGGCAGCGCGGCGATCCGCTGCAGTTTGCGATCAGCGGCGCCGATCTCGACGAGGTCGCTCGCCTGGCCCGCGAGCTGCGCCAGAAACTGGAGGACATCGACGGCATGGGGCGCCTGGACCTTGATCTGCAGCTCGACCTGCCGCAGCTCGATGTCGAGGTCGATCGTCAACGCCTGGCTGATGCCGGCCTGTCCTCGGCCGATCTGGCCTTCGCCGTCAATATGCTCGCCGGCGGGGTCGACATCGCTCGCTACAACGACGACCCGGGCGATGGCGAGCGCTACGATGTTCGGGTCAAGGCCGCACCTGGGCAGATCACGGCACCAGAGGATTTGAACCGCATCATGCTGCGCGCCGCCTCCGGCGATCTGTTGCGGTTCGACAGCCTGGCAGTTGCTCACGAGCGCCTGGCCCCGGCGGTGATCACGCGCTTTGATTTGAACTACTCAGCCAATTTCTTCGGCAACCCGGAAATGGCCCTGGCGCGGGCTGTGGACTTTATCGAGACCGAGGCTGCTGAGTTGCTGCCGCTTGGCTACCAGCTCCATCTGAAGGCTGAAGCCCGTGAGTTTCAGCAGACCCAGCAATACGTGCTGTTTGCCTTCATGCTGGCCGTGGTCCTGGTCTTCATGGTCCTGGCCAGCCAGTTCAACTCGTTCATCCAGCCGATGATCGTGATGGTTGCTCAGCCGCTGGCGGTGATCGGTGGTGTGTTCGCACTGTGGTTGACCGGTAACTCGCTGAACATTTACTCCATGATTGGTATGGTCTTGCTGGTCGGGCTGGTGGCCAAGAATTCCATCCTGCTGATCGACCTGACCAACCAGTTTCGTGCCGCCGGGGACTCTGTCGACCAGGCCTTGAGCCGGGCCTGTCCGATCCGGTTGCGCCCGGTATTGATGACCTCGCTGACCGTGGTCCTGGCACTGACGCCGCCGGCGTTGGGGCTTGGCGCCGGTGCTGATACCAACGGTCCGCTGGCGATTGCAGTGATCGGTGGCATGCTGTCATCGACCCTGTTGACTTTGGTTGTAGTGCCGGCAGTGTATTCTCTGGTTGAAAACAAGCTGGCGGGAACCAATCGCTAGTGACTGAAACTTAAATCAACCAGGAGTATCCATGAAGATCGTCGCCGTTTCCGGAAGCCTGAGAACCGACTCATTCAATACCCGCATCGCCCGACTGATGGCCGAGCAGGCGTCGGAGGGAGTCGAGGTGCAAGTGCAGACCCTGCATGGCATCCCGCTGTACGACGGAGACCTGGAGGAGCAGGAAGGCATTCCGAGCGCGGTAGAATCTCTGCGCTCGGCGATCAAGGCCGCCGATGGGCTGATTCTTGTAACTCCCGAATACAACGCTGGTATGCCTGGTGTGCTGAAAAATGCACTGGACTGGCTGACCCGCCCAGGTGAGGAGATGAAACCGACCTTTGGCGGTCGAAAAACCGCCCTTGCCGGTGCGACGCCCGGGGCGTGGGGGACATCGTTGGCGCAGTCTGGCGCTTTGATCAACCTGCGCCAGCTGGGGGTTCATCTGTATCCGGGCTATCTACGCTTGTCCAAGGTTCATGAAAGCCTGGGCGATGACGGTGCAGACGACAAGCTCAAGGAGCAGGTGCGCAAGTGGCTGCAGGGCTTTGCCGACTTCATCAGCGGCCCGGAATGATCGGGCGCTCGGTTCGAACATGATTGTTATTTGTCGTAGGTTCGACTCGTGCAAGTGGCAGCCAATGGGGCTTTGCTTGGATCCCGAGGCCTTTGGAAGATTGGCGCCCCGGGCAGGATTCGAACCTGCGACCTGCCGCTTAGGAGGCGGCTGCTCTATCCTGCTGAGCTACCGGGGCTTGTTTGAGCACGAATCTTACCAGACGTGCTTTGCGCCAGGCGGCCTGGTCAAGGCTCTGGCAGGCCTTGCATTAGCTCGGCGCGCCAGCCACCCATCCAGTCCGGCTGCTCGCCTCGCGCCAGGCGAGCGAGTTCACGCTTGCTGGCGATCAGGGCCGGGTCTATCTCCAGGCGCTGTGCTTGCTCTCGAACATGCTGCTGAGCCTGCTTCAGCCAGGCGCGCTGTTCCTGGCTTGGCGAGTTGAGTTCTGCCGGTCGCTGGAAATTTTCTGCTGGGCCGTTGACTTCAAGCCATTGCAGCAGTCTTTGACCATGCCGTCGTCGCAGGCCGGCAGGCAGCGCGGTCAAGGCGCTCTCGATGGGTCCGGATGGGACCAGCCGGGCGGCGGTTTCGAGCAAAGCCTCATCCCGGGCCACGAATGATCGAGGCACATCGCGCTGCCTTGCCTGCTCGTCGCGCCAGCCAACCAGCGGCAGCAACCAGGCCAGTGCTTTATCTTCCAGACGGCCAGCGCCCTTGACCCTGGCCAACGGCTGCACCGCGTCTGGTTCCGCCCTGGCCAGATCAACGATTCTTTGACAGTCTTCTTGTAACCATTGCAGCCGTTGTCGAGCCTGCAAGGCCTCGCTCAGGTAATCGTGTAGTCGTGGCAGCCAGACAACGTCCTGGGCGGCATATTCAAGCAACTCGGGTACCAGTGGTCGCGCGCACCAGTTGGACCGGGCCTTCCCGCCAGGCAGGTCAATGCCGAAACAATGCTCGATCAGATTCTCATAGCGGATCTGCAGCGGAAAACCCAGCATTGCAGCGGCAATTTGGGTATCGAACAATGGCTGTGGCAGGGTGCCAGCAACGATGCGGAAAATTTCAAGGTCTTCACCGACGCTGTGCAGCACCTTTACCGTGTCTGCCCGGTCAAGCATCTGGCTCAATTCCGTGAATGGGTTATCGACAACGGCGTCTATCAACCAGACCCGGTGGTCGCCACAGACCTGGATCAGGCCGGGTTTGGGGAAGAACGTGCGTTCGCGAACGAATTCCGTATCCAGCCCGATTGTGGTAGTTTTAGCCCAGTGCAGAGAAGCCTCCGTCAGAATGGCGCCGGGATTCAATAACTTGGCCTCCCGGACCATGTCTTGTGCCGAAGAGATTTCGGCTTGACTTGGCGGTGCCGTCTGTAATGATGGAGTCACGGTAAATTAGACAAGATGGGTGAGTTTTTGAGCTTTCGCCAAGATTACGGCAGTTCGGCACTGTGATCGTTTGGCAAACCCGTTATTCTAGCGCTTTCCAGTCCACGAACCGTTATGCCTTGCAAGGGGTTTCGATGAAAAACTTAGTTCTGATTCTGTTGGCAACGCTCCTGGTTTATGTCGGCGATCTACACGCCCAGGATCCAGGGTCTGCCCCTGAGACTCAGGAAGCCGGGCAGGCCGAAGATGAGCGACAACGCCGCGGTGTTCGCCGTTTGGGTGATGTTGTTGGCGAGGGCGCAGATGAATGGTCGATGGATATTCCGACTGCTGATCTGCCTGCGCAGCCGCTTGAGCCGCAACCCGAAGTCAACCTGCCCGACGCGGATCAGGATGCCGTGCTCCAGAGCCTGCTTGCGCGGCGCGCTTTTGCACCAAACGACCCCGATATCCAGGCCGATCTGGAAGCTTTGATGGACGAGGTTGAGACCGATGCCAGGGCGGCAATGAGTGCTGACAATGTCGGTTTGGCCCAGCAATTGGTCAGTGTCATTGCCGAATTCACGCCCGATCGGGCCGTGGTGAACGATGTCAGGGCGGAGATTACCCGCCGGGCATCGGTCACTCAGACCCTGGCGGAAGCTGATGCTGCCCTGGCCGATGGGCGCCTGGTTACTCCGCCGGGGCAAAGCGCGGCTGATCTGTATGAACAAGTGCTTGCTCTGGAGCCTGGCAATAGCGCGGCTCAGACCGGTCTCGACAATACCCATCAGGCGCTGATTGCCGAGGCGGTGTCTCTGGCCGAGGAGTTTGATTTCGAGGGTGCCGAAGCGCTTCTGCTCCGGGCAGAGGACGTATTCGACGCGCAGGATCGGGTTGACGAAGCAAGAGGCAATATCGATGCGTTCCTCTCCGACTACGTCAGCGACCTCGACCGTCAGGTAGTCAGCAGTATCGATGCGGGTGACTATGACCAGGCTGAAGCTGATATCACTCAGCTGGTCGCGCTGGGCCATGATCGCCAGCGCATTGATGCCCTGCGCGCTTCACTGGCCGATGCTCGTATTTATGGTGGTTTCGAGCCGGGTCAGGTGTTTGCCGATACGATAGAGCGACTGAACCGCAACGGGCCGGACATGATCGTGATTCCGGCAGGCAGTTTCATGATGGGGTCTCCCGATAACGAGTCGGATCGGTTCAGCAACGAGGGGCCGCGCCATCGAGTGACCTTCGAGCGCGGTTTCGCGCTGGCTCGCACGGAAATTTCGGTCGGAGACTTTTCCGTTTTTGTCGACGATACCGGGTATCGCACCGATGCAGAGCGGGCCGGAAATTCCCGTGTTTATGATTTGCGTACCGGGCGAATGGATCGTCAGGATCGGATCACCTGGCGCAATGATTATGTTGGTGACCCGGCCGAAGATGATCTGCCGGTCATCCATGTGTCCTGGAATGATGCCCAGGCCTACGCACGCTGGTTGAGGCAGCAGACCGGGCGCAGCTATCGACTGCCGTCCGAGGCCGAGTTCGAGTATGCCCTGCGGGCGGGCAGTCAGACTCGCTTCTGGTGGGGAGACGGTGCTCCCAGGGATATCGTTGAAAACTTGACCGGCGATGGTGACAGCTCGCCTACTAACGCCCGTTGGAATATCGCATTCCGACGCTACTCGGACGGGTTCTGGGGTCCGGCGCCCACCGGTAGTTTTGAACCCAATCCATTTGGTTTGTACGATATGGCGGGCAACGTCATGGAGTGGACCGAAGATTGCTGGCACGACAGTTTCGTCCGTGCACCGGGTGATGGTTCGGCCTGGGTCAATCCCGGTTGCGAACGTCGCGTGATCAAGGGTGGCTCGTGGTCCAGCACGCCGGCCATGACCCGCTCGGCGTTCCGCTTGTCGAGTACTCCGAACAGTACGGACATGCGAGTCGGGTTCCGCGTCGCCAGAGACCTGTAGCCGGCTTTTTTTCCAGCGACGGGAGCCACGTCGCTCCTGTCGCTCGTTCAGCTTGGCTTCAGGGGATAGGGGTTAGGCTTTGCTCCAAGATACCCGCATTGGGTTGACCAAGGAGCAATCGACATGAATCCACGAAAAGCGCTCATTCTCTCTCTGCTGTTGTTGCTGGGGTCGCTTTCTGCGGTCCAGGCCCGCGGCTCGGACGTGTTGTTCAGTCAGGCCGAGCTCGATCAGATGCTTGCGCCGGTTGCACTGTATCCCGATACCGTGCTTTCGCATGTGCTGATTGCGGCAACCTACCCGCTGGAAGTCATTCAGGCCGCGCGCTGGTCACGGGCCAACCCGGAACTGAGCGGTGAGGCCGCGGTTGCTGCTGTCGAGGGTATGGACTGGGATCCCAGCGTCATGGCCCTGGTGGCTTTTCCTGAGTTGCTGGCTCGGATGGACGAAGATATCGAGTGGACTCATCGACTCGGTGATGCCTTTCTGGCCCAGGAGGACGAGGTTGTCGGCACCATTCAGGAGCTGAGGTCACGAGCGTATGCAGCGGGTAATCTCCGTAGCAATGAGCACGTACGGGTGGTCAGAGAAACCCGGTATATCTATATCGAACCCGCGCGGACCCGGGTTGTTTACGTCCCGTTCTATGACCCACTCGTGGTCTATGGGAATTGGTGGTGGGCCGATCATCCGCCGGTGTTCTGGCGTCATCCGCCACGTTTCCGTCATCGTCCCGGTGTGGTCTTTTACTGGGGGCCTGCCTATCGGGTCGCTCCTACCTTCTATTTCAGCTCCTTTTACTGGCCGCGCCGACAGGTCGTCGTCGTTCATCACCACCATCACCATCACCATCA
>SKQI01000230.1 GCA_007119095.1 Wenzhouxiangella sp.
GGCGTTGCCCTGGGTCTGATCGGCTTGGGGCTTTTCCTGGTGCAATGCTTGACCAGCGGTCGCATGGCCTGGGTGGCTGCCAACTACGGCACCGACAACCTGGCACATTTTCATCGCCATCTCGGCCTGTTTGCCGTGCTGCTGGTGCTGTCCCACCCCGTGCTGCTGCTGATTGTCGAGCCGGAGTGGACCAGCTTTCTCGATCCGCGGGTGGACTGGATGCGAGCGACTTCGCTATGGGCGCTTTTGCTGGCCCTGCTGACGATCATCGTCTCCAGCCAGTGGCGCAGCAAGCTTGGCTTGAGCTATGAGCATTGGCGGGCCCTGCATGGCTTGCTGGCGGTGGTCATTATCGTGTTGGGCACCGGGCATGCGCTGATGGTCGACCATTACCTGACCTCCTACTGGCAAAAGGCCCTGCTGGTGGTGATGGCGGCCGCAGGCGCTGGCCTGGTCGCCTGGACGCGCCTGATCCGACCCTGGCTGGCGAGGCATCGTCCGTGGCAGGTGGTATCGGTGAGTCCGGAGCGCGGCGGTGCTCGCACCGTGGTATTGGAGCCGGTCGGGCATGAGGGCCTGCGCTTTTTTCCGGGGCAGTTCGCCTGGTTCAGCTTCGGTCCCAGTCCGTTTAGCTTGCAGCAGCACCCGTTTTCGCTGGCCGGTTCGACGGTGTCCAGACAGATCTGTTTCACTGTCGACGAGGTCGGGGACTTCACCGCTAGTCTGAAACATCTGGAAAGGGGCGACCCAGCCTGGGTCGAGGGTCCTTTTGGTGCTTTTATTCCGGATCCCGATCCCGGCACGGCGCTGTTGCTGGTGGCCGGTGGCATTGGGGTGACGCCGTTTGCTTCGCTGCTGCGAAGCTTCCGCGACCGGGGCATGGATCATCGTGTGTTGCTGGTTTACGCCAACCCCAGTCTCGACCAGGCGGCACTGGCTGAGGAGCTGGAGGGCTTGTGCACGAATGAAAGCTGGGAGCTGGTTCATGTGCTGGAAGATCCGCCAGACGGCTGGCAAGGTGAAACCGGCCAGGTCGACAGCGAGCTGCTGCAGCGCTGCCTGGATCGTCTGTCAGACCACGAAGGCCCGCTGCAGGTACTGACCTGCGGGCCCGAACCGATGATGGATATCGTCGAGGTGGCAATGCGCGAGCAGGGAATTGCCTGGCAGCGCATCTACGCTGAGCGCTTCGAGATCGTTTGAGATATGAAACACCGCCATTTGTACAAGAATATTTATCGTTTGGTGGAAGTGCTGGTACTCATCCTGCTGCTGGTGGCGGTTTTGTTTGCCTGGCGTTGACGCAGGGATCGACGCGAAAGTCCCATTGTGTTAGTGGACAGTTGCTTGTCGAACGAGATCGTGCAATATACTAAGTGACGGTGACCGCTGCCGAAACGATCGGCCTGGCGGCCCGTTGCATCACTCAACCCGACTGGAGTTAACCATGGTGACCAAGAAGTTTGTTCCTGCAGTGAAATTGGGTCTGGCGGCGTTTGCCCTCAGTACAATGATTGGCTGCGCCACGACTGCACAGCTCGAGCAGGCGCAATCCGAGGCCGAGCAGGCTCGTCAGGCTGCTGCATCCGCAGAGCGTGCTGCCTCCGAGGCTGCCGCGACCGCCCGCGAAGCGCTGCAAGCCGCCCGCGAAGCTCAGCGTGCTGCCGATGCTGCCCAGCGCTGCTGCGATGAGAACACCCGTCGCATCGAGCGCCTGAACGAGCGTTTGCAAGAGAAGTAATCCAGGTCGCACTGGGAAGCGGCGGCGCTGTCGTGCGCCGTCGCATTTTCCCGCCCAGCCCGGGCGGGTCAACCGTTTCCGTTTGGAACTCGACCGACCGCCTGGGTGACGCCATCGGCGGCCCGTATCAGCCGGTCTATCGATTCGCTATCCACGGCCTCTGAGGCCGTCATGCCGCGGCTGGCAAGCCAGTCTTCGACCTTTGCCATCACTGCTGCCCGTGCCGGCATTTGGCCCTCGGCATCCGGTAACACCCTGAGATAAATCTTTTCGGCTCGCACGCCCAGCTGAATCGGCTGGTCGACAAAGTGCACCTCGGTGCCCAGCGGAACGGCGGCAACCAGGTCTCTGATGTGTTCCGGGTACAGCCGTACACAGCCCTGGCTGACCCGCATGCCGACACCATCAGGCCGGTTCGTGCCGTGGAGCAGGTAGCCGGGCAGGTCCAGCACGATGGCGTGTGCGCCCAGCGGGTTGTCAGGGCCCGGCGGCACTACCCTGGCCAGGCTGCGACCTTGCCGGGCATAGTCGTCGATCACACCCTGGGTGGGATACCAGGTCGGGTTGTCGAGCTTGGTGACGACCCGTGCCGAGCCCAGCGGCGTCTCGCGGCCCTGCTTGCCGATTCCGATCGGGTAGGTAGTCACCTGGCGCTCGCCTGTGTCGGGGTCGTCATGAAAGTAATAAAGGCGCTTTTCGGCGCGATTGATCACGATGCCATCGCGGTGGCCTTCGGGCAACACGAACAGCGCTGGAATCAGCACGCGTGTGCCTTCCCCGGGTTGCCATAGGTCAACGCTCGGATTCGCCCGTCGCAGCTCGTAGTGGCCGAGGCTCAGCCAGCGCGCAATGTCCATCAAGGTGTCGGTGCGGCGCGCGAACTCGATCTCCAATGCACCGACCACCTCGGTATCGTCATCGACCGGCCAGGTTCTGCCATGGGCGACCGGATGTATCGCGCTCAACAGGGTGGCCAGCGCCAGCAGGCTTCCAAAAGTCTGAATAGAACGGGCGGTCAGCATAATGATGCGGATGGTGGCGAGTGGGTCCGGGGTGGCCGAAAAGCGGCAGGCATTTTGCCCGTATCGGAGCGCTGAAAGACAGCAGTATAATTCGACGCTATGTCGACTCGTTCGTTCCAGCAATTCTGCATGGGCCTCCTGGTTTCAGGTTTGCTTGCCCTGCAATCCGCCATTGCCCTGTCGCCGGACGACCTGGCCGATCTGGATATTGCCTTCGCCCAGATACTGGATGAAGATCAAGCGCCGGGGGCAGCCTGGGCCGTCGTTCGGGATGATCGCATCGTTCACCTCGGCGCCCATGGTGTGCGTGTCAACGGTCTGTCGGCGCCGGTAACCCCGGATACCGTATTCCGAATTGCCTCGGTTTCGAAAACCTTCGCCGCTCAGCTGACCGCCATGGTCGTGGCAGATGGGAGTCTGGGTTGGGATGATCCCGTGACGGCTTTCGTGCCCGGCTTCAGCCTGGCAGACCCGGGCCATGCGGGTGAATTGAAAATCTATCACCTGCTTAGCCAGACGGCCGGCGTTGTGCCGAATGCCTATGACAACCTGCTCAACGCCAATCAATCTCTGGACAGAATCGTACCCCGGTTTGCCGAGCTGCAGCCCATCTGTCGGCCCGGGCAGTGTTACACCTATCAGAACGTGCTCTTTGCCCTGGTCGGACCGGCCCTGGAGCAGGCCACTGGCCGCGACTACGAAACCCTGCTGGCCGAGCGTATCTTTCAGCCCCTCAACATGGCGCGCGCCTCTACCGGCCTGGCCGGTTACCTGGCCACGTCCAACCGCGCCCTGCCGCACGTGCGCCGCAGCCGGGGCTCGGCCTGGTTTCCGACCGAGGTCAACGAAAATTACTACCGCGTGGCACCCGCTGCTGGGGTCAACGCCA
>SKQI01000080.1 GCA_007119095.1 Wenzhouxiangella sp.
ACCGGTTTTCATCAGCCCATGCCTGTTTTGCCAGCAGGCCAACCATCAGCACACAGATGGCAACAATGATCAGGAATGCGGCCTGTACGGACCTGAAGGCGAATTCTTGATAACTCGCACGCGGTTTGCCGAGTTCGCTGATCGATATTGTGGCCTTCATGCAGTTCTCCCTTGTTGATTCGGCACCGGCCTCGCCGGCTAGCACAAGTATTTCCCAAACGAACCATCGCTGTCGACCTCATTATGACTCTGCATGGTCGACGTATTCAAACTCACGGGGCGCTGAAACAACTGCCGGTCGGTTAGGGGGCGAGACGGTCAGGCAATCACGTAGCGATCTCGACCGGCCTCCTTGGCCTGGTAAAGGGCCTTGTCGGCACGCCCGCGCAGGCTATCGAGCGAATCGTCGCGCTGCCAGGCTGCAATCCCAAATGACACCGTCACCTCCGGGTCTCCCGCGCGAACGCCATCCGGAGAACGACGACGAAAGGCCTCGACATCACGGGCGACGCTGGTGACGTCGGAAGCGCTGACCAGCACGGCAAACTCCTCGCCGCCGATTCGTCCCACCAGGGCATCCGGGAAGGTTTGCCGCAAACGCCGCGAGACCTGACCCAATACCTGGTCTCCCTTCTGGTGTCCGAAGCGATCGTTGATATCCTTGAATCGATCAATGTCGGCAAGAATCAAAAAGAGCGACTTGCCGTCCCTCTCGGCTTCGGCCAGCATCTGCTCAGCGCGCTCGAAAAACCAGCCATGGTTGGCCAGTCCACTCAGGCGGTCCAGCCGCGACAGATGCCGGAAGTGGCTTCGGGTTTTGACAACGCGCGCCAAAAGTGCGCCCAGCAGAGCAATCAGAAACAGGCTCAGGGTCAGAATCACGGTGCGGGCCCGACGCTGCTGGGTGGCGGTCTTGGCTTCCAGGTGCGCAACTCTCGCGCTTTCCTCCAGCAGAGCGATTTGTTGTTCCTTGAAGCGCAGCCCAAAGGCAACTTGCAGGTAGGCCAGGCGCATGGCTCGCTCATGCCCCAGAAAACGCTCTCGGGCATCGAGATAGGCCTGCAGATGAACCAGGGCCTGCTCGGCATCCCCTTGCAATTCCGCTCGTCGAGCCATCAGCGTTTCAAGCCTGGCAAGCTGATCCCAAAAGCCGCGCTCAGCAAAGTAAGCCTGCAAGGTTTGCAACTCTTCAGCCTGGTCCAAACCGAGCAAATCAAGATCAAACTCGGTCTCAACCAGCACCAGCCGCGCTTCAAACTCACCGAGAACATAACCGGTTTCGGCCAGCGACTCGACAGCGACAAGGGCCAGTTCATGGGCCTCGTCAAGTCGATTCTCATTACGCAGCAGGTCAGCCAACCCATGCTGCAGCACGCCGGCAAAAAGTCGGTTGCCAAGTGCAAGGCAGACGCGGATGGCCTCTCGATATTCTTCTTCTGCCTGCTCGACCAGGCCTGCCCATTTGAACACCGGCGAAAAGCGCTGCCTGGCAATGCACTCGTCGTTGGGCGTATCACTGCTTCTCGCAAGCGCCACGGCCCGCCGCCCATAGGCAAGCGCCTCATCGTATTCACCGACCCGCCCGAACAAGTAGGTGGCCATGTTGAAAGTGCCCAGGGCCTGGGCCGGGTCGTTCAGCTCGGCCTCGAGCAGTAGCGCCTGAAGCAAATGCTCAAAGGCCAATTCGTAATCGCGCAGCAGCACGGCGATATTGGCGCTGAATTGGCGCAGCTGAAGCAGCTGATCGGTTTCGAGGTCGAGCTCCAACAGCCGAGTTGCTCGGTCCAGAGCTTCCAGTGACTGATCCTGCAGAGCCAGGTGTCGAGCCTCAAGCAGATGAAAGTCGGCGTAGGCACGCAAATCTGACTGATCGATTCTCGGTGCCAGCTCGTCCAGCAGGCGCTGCGCATCCCGCCAGTGCTCCTGGTAACTGACCTCGCGAGCATGCTCAAGCGCGGCCCTCAGATCCTGCTCAGCGATGCCGGGGCTGGTCAACAACAACCCGAGCAGGAAAGCACCGGTCAAGGCGCAATCCCCCCAGCCCTGTCCAGCATGAGCGTATCCAGGCCTGCCGTTTACCATCCTGAAGTCATCCCTCAAGTGCCCGTCTAGATATTAACCCTTCAGTCAGCCGGGTTTGAGTCAAATGTGCAAAAACCACCAATCAAGGGCGCTGCCCCATCGCCCGACTGTCATGAAACTGCAAAAATCTGAATGCTAATCTGATCGATTGGAAACCAGGAGTCCGACCATGCATGCTCTGCGCCCTTTATTGTTCAGTTCGGGTCTGCTTGCACTCTTGATTGCCGTCTTGACCGGCTGTGCCGCACCGAGCTCAGGAGATATGGAATCCGGAGACGGACAATATCTTGTTCGAGTATCCCCCGCCGGCCGCGCCGGCGACACGCTGGGCCACCCGGCGAGCATCGATACGGTATATCTGGAACGGGTGCTTGGCGCCCTGCGCTACCAGGAGGCCGGTCTGCTGGGACGGGCTGCGTCCAGGCCGGTATTTGACCAGGATGAGATCATCCGCCTGGCCCCGGCACTGAGTCGCGCATTGGCGCAGGCCGCAGCGGCTCAACGAGTTGACTTCATGAGCCTGGCCGGCTCCAGCGCCAGCTTCGGCAACGCCCGCAAGACCGAAGGCACGGTTTTCGTTGATGAAAACGGGGGCCTGAACATAGCCCTGTCTGCGGTCCGCCAGGTCATGACCGTAGACGACGACTTCACCCGGTTCCGGGAGATCTCCCTGGGTGACCCCTTGACCGTCGAGCGGGCCATGGTCCATCTCGCCTGGGAGCAGGATACGTTTATCCCACGGCGCCAGCATGATGGCAGTCGATATCCGATGTGGGTCACGACGGGACTTGACCAGCCTGACGAGCCGGTTTCCAGCCTGGAAGACGCACCTCAGCCAATGCAGCACGAACGGCCTGCGGCAGTCTCCCGCCCGGCAGCTCCGCCGCCAACCGACAGTACTGCACGCCAGCGGGAAGTCCCCATTGAAGAAGAAACTTCCTCCACTAGCCCTGAAGCCATCCGCGAGAGGCTGGAGTTTCTCAGGTCACTGTTTGAAGAGGAACTGATTTCGGCCGAGGATTACGAGCGCGAGCGCGCTCGAGCGCTGCGTCGCCTGGACTAGTGGGCCACTAGCCGGCCAGAGTAGCGTTGATTTCCGCCATGGCATCAGCATAGTCCACAACAGGGCGCCAACCCAGGCTGGACCGAGCCTTGCCGGCAGGAAACCGATTATCGTGAGCGACCAGATTGAAGGCTTCGCGGGTGATCGGCGGCCGTGTCGATCGCCCAGTCACGCGCCAGGCCATCTCGAGTGTTGGCGCTAGACCAGCACCCAGCCAGTAAGGCAATGCGCGCGGCCCGGGCGCGTTTACCAGGCGCGCGATATCGGCAAAATAGCGATGCCAGGTCACCTCGAGCTCATCGCAGCCATTGAAGATCTCGCCCGATGGTGCCCGCTGCTGTGCGGCCAGCAGCAGCGCGGCGATGCTGCGAACCTGAACCAGGCCTGCGTTGGCCTCTGCAGAGGCCATCAGGCTGGGCGTGCCGCGCTTCAGGGCCTCGCCCAAATCATTCAGCCAGGGCCCACAACCTGGCCCGTAGATGTTGCCAGGCCTGACAATCACCGAGTCAAGGCCCCGGGTCTGATGGGCTTCCCCAACGAGACGTTCCTGAGCCTGCTTGGCACGGCCGTAACAGCCCATGGCGCGACCATGAGGAACCGATTCATCACAGGCCCGCTGGCCGATGAAATGTCCGTAAACGGTCACACTGGAGGTCAGGACCAGGCGTCCGCCGTTTTCGATCACCGCATCGATCACATGCTGTGTACCCTCAACGGTGACCGCCTGGTGGACTGACCAGGGAATCCAGTCGCCGACAGCGGCAGCCAGATGCTGGACGACGCCAACACCCTGCATGCAAGCCCTGACATCATCCCGTCGACAGATATTTCCGCGCACGATTTCCACGCGACCTTCCCAATCGACTGGCACGCTCTCGCCGGGTAACACCAGCGCTCGCACTGCGTGTCCCTCAGCCAGCAAGAGCCGAACCAGTGCTTGTCCAACAAACCCATTCGCTCCGGTTACCAGGGTCACAGCCATCATCTCTGCCTCGCTGATGTGTAGCTTGTCGTCCGGGCCGACAACATCGGATAGTCCGCGATCTGCGATAATTCAGGGCTTGTCATAAACGTCGAGCACGCGAATGGGAAACCGGCTTTCGAAAATCTACACCAGAACCGGGGACGACGGCACCACCGGACTGGGCGACGGTTCACGAACCCAGAAAGATTCGTTGCGCGTCGAAGCTTATGGCACGGTCGACGAACTCAACAGTGCAATCGGCCTGCTTGTCGCACATCTCGACACAGACAGTCTGAAGGGCATTCTGCTCGATATTCAACATGACCTGTTTGACCTGGGCGGCGAACTCTGCGTGCCGAACATGACGCTGATTGCAGATCGTCATATTGACCGTCTCGAACGGGAACTCGATCAACTGAACACCGACCTGCCGCCGCTGAAAGACTTCATTTTGCCAGGCGGCAGCGTGGCTGCGGCCGAGGCGCACCTGGCCCGGACCATTTGCCGGCGCGCGGAGCGACGGGTCATTTCGCTGGCACGCCAGGAACCCGTCAATGAGCCGGTCATTCGCTATCTGAATCGGCTGTCGGATTTGTTGTTCGTTATCGCACGTACCGTAGCTCGAGCCTCCGGGGCAGGTGAAGTGCTTTGGGATCATGAGCGCGACCGATGACCCTGCTTGTCTTGAGCCATGGCGACTGCCTGGGCCACCGTCCGCCGGACGGACACCCCGAACGGCCTGCGCGACTCGAAGCCGTCATGCGCGGGCTGGAGCAGCTGGATGATTTGGTCATCGAGGATGCACGCTCCGTAACCCGGACCGAGCTGGACCTGGCCCACGGGCCGAACTACCTCGACAAGATCGAAAACCTGGACTCGGCAGGCCGGCTGATCGCGCTGGATGCCGACACGCATTTCGGCCCGGGCAGTCTGCGCGCCGTCAAGCTGGCAGCAGGTGCTGCTTGCCAGGGAGTCGATCGGGTCATGAAAGGTGATACTCGCCGAGCCTTTGCAGCGGTTCGCCCTCCCGGCCATCACGCCGAGTCCGCTCGCGCCATGGGTTTTTGCATTTACAGCAACATCGCCATTGCCGCCTGCCACGCGGCCGCCTGCCACGATCTGGACAGGGTCGCGGTTGTCGACTTTGACGTGCACCATGGCAACGGCAGCGAAGCCATCCTGGCCGGTAACGACAAGGTGCTTTTTCTTTCCAGCCATCAGTCACCACTGTATCCGGGCACCGGCCGGCCTGGCGCACCGCATGCCGACAATGTTCGCAACGCCGTTCTGCCGCCGGCATCGGGCAGCAACGAGTTCCGGGATCTCTGGCTGGAGCATCTGCTGCCGGAAATCGATCGTTACCGACCGCAACTGATCCTGGTATCCGCCGGTTTCGATGCGCACTGGCGCGACCCGTTGGCGCAGCTTCAACTCAAAGATGACGACTACTACTGGATCGCCGAGCGTCTGGTTGAACTGGCTGACCGGCACGCCGCCGGGCGCTTGGTCGCCAGCCTGGAAGGCGGTTACGATCTGCAAGCGCTGGAGGCCAGCGCACTGGCTTTCGCCGAGGCGCTGAACTGATGCCGCTCGTGTTGGACCAAGTTGACCGCTGATCGTTGAACGTCGACACTGACCGGGTCGAAACACCGCCAGGCCGACCAACCCGCATTGTGACCAGAACGCCCGCCCATCTCGGTTCTGTCCTGATGATGGGGCTGGTATCGCAGATCGCCCAGGTGGTGATGCTGCGCGAGCTATTGATGCTGTTTCACGGCAACGAGCTGACCATCGGCATCATCCTCGCGGCCTGGATGGCTTGCGTCGGTGTTGGCAGCGCCATCGGCACCATGGTGGCCGAACGCACCGAGCGCATCCTGCCGGTAATGGCGCTGAATGCGTCTCTGCTGCTGCCCGTGCTGGTGATCGGATTGCTGGTTACGCGCGGCCTGCGCGGCCTGTTCGATGTCGTCCCGGGTGCATACCTGACCCTCAACGACATTACTCTGGCCAGTTTCCTGATCCTGGCACCGACCTGTCTGCTGATCGGCATGCAGTTCGTGCTGCTGGCAAAGCTTTGGCGCCGACATGACCGCAGTGAAGACACCAGCGGCGCTGGCAAGACCTATATCGGTGAGGCCCTGGGCAACATCATGGGCGGGGCCGCATTCACCCTGGCGCTGGTTCACCTGCTCAACCCCTTCCAGACCGTGCTCGCCATCGGCGCACTGGTCGTCCTGGCCGTGATCTGGGCGGCTCGGCGCGGGCCGGGCAATGGCGATCCGCTGGGCCCATGGCCCGGGCGGCTGATGTGGCTACTGCTGGTGGCTGCTGCTTCGACCTTTGCCTGGGCAAGCCAGATCGACGATTTCGGGCATCGCCTGCAGTGGTCCCAGATTGCGCCCGAGCATGAGCTGGTGGAGGTCCGCCAGTCCAAGCACGGCAACATCGCCGTGGCGCGCATGGACGACCAGGTCACTTTTTTCCGCAGTGGTCACCTGATGTTTTCGGCCGCCGGCCCGGAAACCGCCCAGCCCCAGCTTGAAGAGCAGGATGCGGCGATTCTTGCTCACTTGGCCCTGGGTCAGCATCCAGCACCTGAGCGTGTGTTACTGATCGGCGGCGGTTTCCGAGGCACCCTGAGTGAGATTCTCGCACACCCGGTCACCCGGGTTGACTATGTGGAACTCGACCCGGTACTGACCCAGGCCGCACGCGACCACCTCGCACCTGCCACCCTGGCTGCGCTTGACTCACCTCGGGTCAGGCTGATCCACGACGACGCTCGCCGTTTTCTCCGACGCAGCGAGGCCCAGTGGGATGTCATCCTGGTCGATGTCCCGGATCCGAACACCGCCGTCCTCAATCGCTACTACACCCTTGAATTTTTCGACCAGGCCAGTCAACGCCTGGCCAGCGGCGGGCTGTTGGTCATCGGTGCCGTCTCCACGCCCGGGTTGCGCGGCCAGGCAGTTGCCAATCGCAATGCCAGCATCCTGCACACCCTGGAACAGAGTTTTCGAGTTGTCGTACCGGTTGGCGAGCGCTTCCTGATCTATCTGGCCACCCAGGATGAATCCGTCATCAGCACCGACCCTCACCTGCTGCGCCAGCGCCACATCGACCGTGGCGTCCAGAGCATTGCGTTTTCGCCGGCCCACTTTCACCTGCTGCTGGAGCCGGGGCAGTTGCACCGGGTCAACTGGGTACTCAGACAGCATGGCCGTAGCCCCGACGGCCATCTGGGCCGGCCCGAGGCCGCGCCGCTGCGCGTGCCCAGTGTCATCGAACAGCTTCGATTGCAGGAAAGCTGGGCGCCAGTGCACCAGGCCACCTTCATCAACTCCGACTTTCGACCGATTGGCTACTTCTATTCGTTGCTTTTCTGGAGCGACCTGACCCGCAGCGACCAGACCCGGCAGTTGGCACGATTGATGGAGATTCGCGCCGAATGGATCCTGGCCCCCGTGGTCGTCGTGCTGGGCCTGATGCTGCTGTTGCGCCTGATCGGCCAACGACGCAAGTCAGCTCCCGATCGCAGTTTCGCCGTCGGCATCGCCGTTTTCACGACCGGCATGGCGACCATGGCCATGCAGATTGCATTGCTGTTTGCTTTCCAGAGTCAGTACGGGTTCATTTACGAGATGATAGGGCTGATCATCGCCCTGTTCATGGCCGGCCTTGCCACCGGCACACTGATCGCCCAGACGCGCATCAGACAACGTGCCAGCCTGAGGCTGCTGGCCTGGGTGCAAGCCGGCATAGCGCTGTTTGCGCTCGGCATCGCCTGGATGCTGCCGCTAGGAAGCCAACTGCCCGGCGAAGCTGCAACCTTCTCTTTCTTTGCGGGTCTTACGTTTGTTAGCGGCCTGCTTAACGGTATCGACTTTCCGCTGGCCACCGAGTCCTTTCGGGCGCACAACCGCCGCGCTGAACGGTCAGCCGGCCTGGTGTACGGAATCGAACTGGCCGGTGCCTGCATTGGCGCTGCCTTGGCAAGCGTGGTCGTCGCACCTATCATGGGCATCGTGGCCTGCTGCTTGCTCGCCGCCATTGCCAACGCGACAGCCTGGGCCGCATTGATGATTGCCAGGAGACGTCATGCAGCCTGAAAACGTCAACGATCCCCTTTCCAGCAGTCGCCGCCAGGCGATGAAACTGGGTGCTTGCGGGCTCTGCGCCCTGGGTTTGGCACGGGCGGGCATCTCGCTGGCCCAGGCGACCAACGAGACGGATCCGGGCACCGGCCTGGTTCGTCCCCGCCCTGCCGCCTGGTTCAAGCCAAATCCCGACGGCAGCCTGCATTGTGAGCTTTGCCCCTGGCATTGCGACCTCAGGGAAGGCGAAACCGGTCGCTGCCGAGTACGTCGCAACCAAGGCGGACGTGGCGAAACACTGGTCTACGGCAATCCGGTGCTGGTCCAGGAAGAGCCCCTGGAGCGACTACCCTTTTTCCATGTTCACCCTGGCAGCCGCACGCTCGCACTGTCGACCGCCGGTTGCAATCTGCACTGCAAGTTCTGCGAGGTCTGGGACATGGCACTGGTCGACCCGCACGAAGTGCACGCCTACGACATGCCACCCGATCAGGCCATCGAGCAGGCCCGCATGGCGGGGCTGAAGTCAATCAGCTATGCATTTGGCGAACCGGTCGTTTTCTACGAATACATGATCTCGGTCGCTGAAAAGGCACGCGAAGCCGGCCTGCTGAATTTGCTGCACACGGCCGCCTTTATCAACAAGCGGCCACTGACGGCGCTACTCGGCCTGATGGACGCCGTCAATGTCGACTTGAAGTCCTTTGACCCAGCTTTCTACCGCGATGTCGCAGGCGGCAAACTCGAACCCGTCCTGGACGCACTACTGCTATGCCGGGAGGCAGGGCTGCATATCGAAGTCACCAACGTCGTCATTCCCGCAATAAACGATGACATGGACATGATTGCCCGTATGTGCCGCTGGATCCACAGCGAGCTCGGTGCGGACACGCCGCTGCACTTTTCGCGTTTCTACCCGCTATACAAGCTCACCAACCTGCCGCAAACGCCGGTATCGGCACTCGAAAGGGCACGCCAGACAGCGCTGGAGGCGGGCTTGAATCATGTCTACATCAGCAACGTGACCGGTCACGAGGCCGAAAATACGTTCTGCCCGAACTGCGGCCACCAGGCAATCAGCAGACTGGGTTTCATCGTCGACCAGGTCGAGCTGGACAACGGCAGCTGCACCCACTGTGGCCACGCCATGTCAGGTCTTTGGGACGAAAATCAGAGTTAGCTCTGACGCCGAAGGTGGACTCTTTCGGCAGCCAGGGCACGTTCATCAAAGTTTCGCAAACCGGCTTCGCGAGCCCAGCGCATTGCCTCTAAAAACTCTTCGGAATGAATGCCACGGGCGATGGGTTCGTGTTCAAAAGCCTGATGCTCGACCCGCCACTGGGGCATGATGTTGACATAGGTGTCCGACGACAGGTGTTCGGCCACCCACTCGACGAAAGCCCTGGTACCGGCCACCCTGTTCGGCATCACCAGGTGGCGCACCATCAGTCCGCGCAAGGCAATGCCCTGTTCGTCCACAACCAGCTCCCCGACCTGACGATGCATCTCCTTGATCGCTGCCTGCGCCATTGCCGGGTAATTGACCGCGCCCGGCATGGCATAACGAGACGCTTGCTCCCCGTCCATGAATTTCAGATCGGGCAAATAGATATCGATAATGCCGTCGAGCAATCGAACAATTTCAACCCGTTCAAAGCCGCTGCTGTTGTAGACAAGCGGCAGGCGCAGCCCCCGCCTTGCGGCCAGTTCTACCGCCCTGACGATATTCGGCAGAACGTGGGTCGGCGTGACCAGGTTGATGTTGTGACAACCACGTCGCTGCAAGTCCATCATCATGCCGGCCAGATCAGCATCGCTGACCAGCCGGCCGCGCCCCTCATGGGCAATGGGCCAGTTCTGGCAGAACACGCAGCGTAAGTTGCAGTGCGAGAAAAAGATCGTGCCTGAGCCACGCCGCCCCACCAGCGGAAGCTCCTCGCCGAAGTGCGGTGTGTGACTATAGACCCGGACGCGATCGCCAGCATCGCACAGACCATGCTCGCCAGCCGTGCGATTACCGCCACAACGATGCGGACATAACTCGCAGGCCTGGTACTGCTGATAAAGCTGCTCTGCACGCTCACTCAGCAGGCCCTTGGACTGGAGTTCAAGGTAGGAAGGAGAAAAATCGCTCGCGGCAGCAAGCTTGAGGTTGGGTCCGACCAGGGCAGCCATGCCGCCCGTGGTCACTGTTGCCTTGATAAATGTTCTACGAGTACTGCTCATCCGGCCACTCCGGAGCCACCACTGCCACTCCCACCGGCAGATATTGCCCTCGCGCTTCAGTATGCGCCGGCCGCATCGAGCGCGTCAAGGCGGCCTGCAATGCTCGCAGGCCGCCTCAACAACACCGATGATCAGCTGGTTGTGCCTTGCAACTGCGCCAGACGACGCTCGTGATGCAGGCCCTTCCACAGACTGATGCAGATCAGGAGCAGCACGATAACAAACGGCAATCCCGTACTGACAGCACCGGCCTGCAGTGCATTCAGCGCCGCAGCGCCGCCTATGCCCAACAGTACCGCAGCGATCAGACCCTCGATGATCACCCAGAAAACACGCTGAGAGGTGGGCGCGTCCGTCTTGCCGCCCGAGGTAATGCTATCGATCACCAGGGAGCCGGAGTCCGATGAGGTAATGAAGAACACCAGCACCAGGACAATGGCCAGGAACGAGGTGATCTGGGTGAACGGCAGATTTTCCAGCATCTGGAACAGCGCCAGCGAGGAATCTCCAATACCACCAGCCAGCGCACCAACCTCATTGACGACCTGGTTCAAACCATTACCGCCAAAAGCGCTCATCCAGATCGTGGTCACGACTACCGGCACGATCAATACCGCGGTCAGGAACTCACGCACGGTACGGCCACGCGAGACTCGGGCGATAAACATGCCGACAAACGGCGACCAGGAAATCCACCAGGCCCAGAAGAAGATCGTCCAGCCGTGGTAGAACACATCATCTTCGCGGCCAACTGGGTTGCTCAATGGCAGCATGTATTGAACGTACCCTGCCACGGTCGTGCCGAAGTTCGACACGAAGGCCAGCAATCCACCGGCAAGAATGACAAAGAACAGCAGCAGTATGGCCATGACCATGTTGATGTTACTGAGCAACTTCACGCCACCATGGATACCGCGCAATACCGACATCAAGGCAATTGCAGTAACTCCGGCAATGATGATCACTTGCGTGGCCAAAGTAGCCGGAATATCAAACAGGAACTCAATACCGCCGGCGGCCTGCTGCGCGCCAAGACCCAGCGAGGTCGCCAGACCAAACAAGGTGGCAAGCACGGCCAGGGTGTCGATCACATGCCCGATGGGGCCCCAAACGCGATCACCCAGCAAGGGATAGAAGGTTGAACGAATGGTCAGCGGCAGGCCTTTGTTGTAGGTGAAGAAGGCCAGCGCCAATGCAACCACTCCGTAAATGGCCCATGGATGCAGGCCCCAGTGGTACATGGTGGCACCCAGGGCGGCATTGGCATCACCGCCCCCAACATCAAGCGGCGTTCCGAACCATTCGGTGAAATAACCGACTGGCTCGGCGACTGACCAGAACATCAGACCGATGCCCATGCCTGCCGCAAACAGCATCGCAAACCAGGATGGTCGGGAGAAATCCGGCGTGGCATCGTCGCCACCAATGCGTATCTTCCCTACCGGAAGAACAATCAGCAGCAGGCAAAATAAAACAAAGATATTCCCCGCACTCAAAAACAGCCAGTCAAACCTTTCACCGATCCAGACCCGGGTAGCGGTGAGACCATCGTTGGCCTGTTCAGGGATAATCAGGGAAACGACTACAAACAGCAACACCAGGGTTGCGCTGACGATAAAAACCGGATTATGCAGATCCAGGCCAAGCCAGCGAACATTGTCCTGTCCGAGCTTGTAGTCGGTTTCATACTGTTCGGCGAGCTGTTCTATCTCGGCATCCATTCGATGCTGAGTATTTTTCTCAGGCTTGCTCATTTATTTACTCCTTCTTGAAACGGCGCGAGGCCGCATGTCTTCATGCGACCTCGCCATCATCACGCGGCAACAGCAACGATCAGAAGTAATAGCCGATATTGATGTTCAGGCGCGACCGCCAGCGGTCGGCCGAGCCACCGTCCAGGCCGATGCCATCACCGCCGGCAAACCACATGTTCTTGCCGGCAATCCAATCGAAATAGGCAAATACACCGCCGGCCGACACCGAGCAGCCCGTCACGCTCTGAATTGACTCCGAACTATTGCTGACACGCGGATCGATGTAAGTGCCTTCGTTGTAGCAGTTCAGGCCGGTGATCGGACCCCATTCCACCGGGAACGAACGCGATATGCTGTAGCTGTATACATCGGCTTCAGCCGCCATCAGGAAGGGAAAGGCAAATGCCCCTTTCTGGACGAAATCATCCGATACACCCTCGGGGTTTTTGGGGTTGTACTGATAGCGCATCGCCTGCAGGCGCAAGTTCCACGGACCAAAGTAGGAATCCAGATGACCACCGATGGCCCAGCGGTCTCCGTTGCGCTCGGTTGCCCGGTTATACATTTGTCCGGCCTGCACGCTCAAGCCAACATCCATGCGCGAGGTATCGGACATGTGCAGGTGTCGCTCGGCACGGAAGTTGATCTGGTTGGTTTCGGTATTCTGCTGATCACCCGCCGTTACCAGGTCAAATGAATAGCGGTCGGCGCGACCATCGTTGGCATATTCCGGGTTCTTGAAGAAGGCGTAGTGGAACGTCCAGTCATCGCTGGGCGTATGGACGAACTTGATGCCGGTGTCGTAGTCGTCCTCATAACCCAGGTAGTAAGCGCC
>SKQI01000088.1 GCA_007119095.1 Wenzhouxiangella sp.
CGGATCAGGACTGCAGCCGAGGCTTCCATGAATAGCAGCCTGGCTTCCTTGCCGCGCGGCAGGCTGTCGAGCATTGCGACCAGGCGCTCCAGCCCGTCCGGGCCGGTGCGCGCATCAATGCCCACCGCGACCTTGGGATAACGCTCGGGCTGGGACCTGATCTCGTCGAGCAGGTCGGACAGCAGGCCGCCAGGGAGGTTGTCGACGCAGTAGTAACTCAGATCTTCCAGTGCATTCAGAGCCACGCTCTTGCCGCTGCCCGACAGGCCGCTGATGATGACTAGGGGTGATTTCGCTTCGTCGTTCATGTGCGTCCCATCAGACGTCCGTGCCGCTCGACAAACTCGGCCGCGGCATCAAAGCCTTTCATCCGCAACATGAAATCGCGCACGGCGGCTTCGGCCATCACGGCCAGGTTGCGACCGGCCATGACCGGCAGGTGGATGGTCGGGATTTCCAGATCCAGCACGGGGCGCTTGCCGGTGTTGCCGCTTAGGCGGTCGCCCTCGGGCTGATCTTCGCCCGGCAGGTAGAGGTGGATGATCAGACGCAGAAACTTGGCCGACTTGACCGCCGCGTCGCCAAACATGCGCCGGACGTTGAGAATGCCCAGGCCACGCACTTCCAGGCAGTCGCGCAGCACCGGTGGGCAGCCGCCTTCGATGATGTCGGGCGTCAACTGGGTGAATTCCGGTGCATCATCGGCAATCAGGCGGTGGCCGCGCGTCAATAACTCCAGGGCGAGCTCGCTTTTGCCGGTGCCGGATTCGCCGGTGATCAGCACGCCGATGGTAAAAATTTCCATGAAGACGCCGTGCAAGGTGACCTGGCGAGCGAGCCGGCGCGAGATCTGGTATTCGAGGAAACTGACCAACTCCCAGGCCGGCTGACTGGAGGTCAGCAGCGGCAGCCCGGATTCGCGCGCCACCTGCTCGAGATCATCGGCCACTTCCAGTCCGCTGGCAACGATGACTGCAGCCGGTTGCAAATCAACAATGCGGGCCAGGGTTTCCCAGCGGGCCTTGGCTTCGAGACTGTCCAGCCACTGGACTTCCTCTTCGCCGATGATCTGGATGCGGTTGGGATGGATCAGGTTGAGAAAGCCCACCAGGGACGGCCGCACCCGAAAGCTGGTCGCGGCAATTTCGCGCAGTTCCGCGGCGCGCTTGCCGCAGACCCAGCGCAAGCCCAGTCGCTCGGAAAAATTCTGGTACAGCTCAGCCGGGGTAACGGCGCTGGTCATGAGCCGGCGGCGGGACCTGCCTCAGCCGTGAACAGCTCGAGCAGTTCTTCACCGCGCTCGCTGTCTCGCAGGCGCTGGCGCTGCTCGGAATCGCCCAGGCGCTCGGCGATATCGGCCAGCAGACGCAGGTAGACATCGGAGCACTGGTCGGGCACGGCCAGGGCAAAGAACACGTCGACCTTTTCCTGGTCGGGCGCGTCGAAATCTATCGCGTGGCGCAGGCGAATCAGCGCGGCGGTGACACCGTTCTGGCCGCTGACCCGACCATGGGGGATGGCGACGCCATTGCCCAGACCGGTAGAGCCGAGTCGCTCGCGCTGGCAAAGACTTTCGAAGATTTCCCTGGCATCGGCGCCATCAGGCGCCGATGCCAGCAGTTGGGAGGCCTTTTCCAGCAGTGACTTCTTGCTGGAAACGGACAGGTCGACCACGATGCGATCGAGGTCGAGAACGTCAGCGAGTTGCATGGATCAGTGGTGTAGGCGATTGACGGGCTTAGCCAACCTGGGCCGCACGACTGGGCGCGCGATGATGATCCGTGACCTTGTCCTTGTGACGGCGGACCTGGCGGTCAAGTTTGTCGATCAGCACGTCGATGGCCGCGTACATGTCTTCGGCCATGGCGTCTGCATGAATGGGGTTGGTGCGACCGCCGACATGGATGGTGGCTTCAGCCGTGTTTTCGAGCTTTTCCAGGCGAAGCACCCAATGTACGGAAATGATGTTGTCGAAATGACGCTCCAGCCGCTCGCATTTTTCAGCGATGTAAGCGCGCAGAGCCTGGGTGATTTCAACATTCTGTCCGGTCACTTCGAGTTGCATTGTGCACTCCTTGAAATTCCAATGGGGTTGAGTCTTGCGTCTCTCATCTTATACCAGAGCGGGGCACCTTTCAGGCTTGCCGATCAGGCTCTCAGCCGCGATTGTCGGCGGCGCTGGGCAGAGCCGGGAATGCCGAGCTGTTCGCGGTACTTGGCCACTGTTCGCCGGGCCAGACGGATGCCGCGCGAAGCCAGCGCCTCGACCAGCGACTGGTCGGACATGGGCTTGCCGGCGGGCTCTTCCTGGATCAGACGACGCAGGTGTGCCTTGATGGCTGTGGCGGCCACATCCTGGCCATCCGGCCCACTCACTCCGACAGAGAAAAAATGCTTCAGTTCGAAGGTGCCGCGCGGCGTGTGGGCATATTTGTGCGTGGTTGCCCGCGACACGGTCGATTCATGAACGCCGATTTCTTCGGCGACCTCTCGCTGCAGCAGTGGCTTCATCGCCACCTCGCCTTCATGGAAAAACGCATGCTGGCGCTTGACGATGGCTTCAGTGACGGCCAGCAGGGTCTGGTTGCGCATTTCCAGGCCGCTGATCAGCCAGCGTGCCTCCTGAAGCCGGTCTTTGAGATATTCCTTGTCCTTGCCGCGGCTCTTGCGGACCAGGTCCATGTAGGTGCTGTTGAGGCGAAGCCCGGGGTCGCTGTCCGGATTAAGGCTGACCCGCCAGCCGTCGCCCTGAGGATGGATGTAGACATCGGGCACGATGTAGTTTTCATCATCGCTGCCAAAGCGGCTGCAGGGATGCGGGTTGAGGGTGCGGATCAGGGCGATGGCTTCGGCGATGTCGGTTTCGCTGAAACCGGTCGCGCGCACCAGCAGTCTTGGATCTTGCTTGGCCAGGGTGTCGAGATGGTGGCGTACGATATAGCTGGCCAGGCCCAGGCCCGGCGTGCTGGCCGAGCGCGCTTCGAGCTGGACCAGCAGGCATTCGCGCAGATCACGGCAGGCCACGCCGACCGGTTCGAAGTGCTGGATACGCTCGAGTACCGCGGCAACCTCTTCGCTGGAGACCAGGTATTCGGGTGCCAGCGACATGCGCAAGGTGTCGAGGTCGTCCTGCAGGTAGCCGTCCTCATCCAGGGCGTAGATGATCGCCTTGGCGATGGCGCTGTCGGTGTCGTTGAAGCCGGACAGGTTGGCCTGCCAGAGCAGGTGCTGGACCAGGGATTCTTCGGCGCGGTCGCTGACGAATTCGTCATAGCGCGGCGCGTCGGAGGCAATCGAGTAGCCGTCGGGCAGGTCGTCGAAGCCGTAGTCTTCGCCGATTTCGACATCCGGCGCGTCATCACCGCTATCGCGTTCCGGCTCGTCCGGTCGGTCGCGATCTTCTTCGCGTTCAAGCAGGGGGTTGGATTCGAGGATCTCGCGGATGTGATCCTTGAGCTCAAGACGGTTGAGTTGCAGCAGGGCAATGGCCTGACGGAGTTGCGGGGCCAGCTTTAGCTTCTGGCCCAGTTTTAGCTGCAGGCGGGCGCCTTGTTTCATTTGGGTATTGTAGGGGAAGAAGGGGTTCAGGGTTCCGGGTTCAGGGTTCAGGGTTCAGGGTTTGTTCCTTGTTC
>SKQI01000007.1 GCA_007119095.1 Wenzhouxiangella sp.
GACCCAATTTACCGGATGAAGGGGACAATCATCTGATTGAACTTGCTGTTGCGGGTAGCGCCCAAGTCATAGTGACCCGCAACTTGAACGACCTGACTGGCGGCGACTTGTCTTTTCCGGGAATAAGCTGCCAGACACCCGAAATCTTTCTGCAAGAGGTGGCGAAGTGAGCGCATTGACCATTAGATTGCCTGACGAAAAATACCAGCGCCTGAAAGCACTGGCTAAGCGTCGGAATACCAGCGTAAATCGATTGATTGACGAGCTGACTACTGCTCTGCTTACAGAAGCCGACGCACAGGCACGGTTTGAGTTGCGTCAACATAGAGGGGAGAAACTGGGGGCCGGTAGGGGTAAAGAGCTGCTGGCGAAAGCTCAGGAACTTTGAGCGGAATTGAGGTTTACCGTTTACGGAAAGTCCAAACCGTAAACCGTAAAGCGTAAACCGTTCACCCCGCATGCTCCAACTCCCCCCACTTTCCGTCTACATCCACCTCCCCTGGTGCGTGGCCAAGTGTCCTTATTGCGACTTCAACTCGCACGCCCTGAAGGGGGAAGTGCCGGAGCAGGCCTACATCGACGCCTTGCTGGCCGATCTGGAGCTGGAGCTGCCGCGGGTGTGGGGGCGGACGGTGCATTCTGTGTTTCTGGGGGGCGGTACGCCGAGCCTGTTTTCCGGGCAAGCGATTGACCGGCTGCTGGCCGGTGTGCGCGCGCGGCTGAACCTTGCACCGGGGGCTGAGATCACCATGGAGGCCAACCCGGGCGCGGTTGAACATGATCGATTTGAAAGCTACCGCGCCGCCGGGGTCAACCGGATTTCGCTGGGCGTGCAAAGTTTTGATGACCGGCAGCTCAAAAGGCTCGGCCGCATTCATGGCCAGGCCGAAGCCCGGCAAGCGATCGAGGCTGTTCGCAACGCCGGCTTCGACAATTTCAATATCGATTTGATGTGGGCCTTGCCCGACCAGACCGTGGATCAGGCCCTGGCCGATGTAGAGCAAGCCCTGAGCTTCGAGCCGCCGCACCTTTCGCATTACCAGCTCACGATAGAACCGAACACGGTGTTTGCCGCCAGGCCGCCGGCGCTCCCGGAAGAGGAACTGGCCTGGGAGATGCAGGAAAAGTGCGGTGACCTTTTGCTTGAAGCCGGTTTCCAGCCATACGAAATCTCGGCCTGGTCACGGCCCGGACGCGAAAGCCGCCACAACCTCAACTACTGGCGATTCGGCGACTACATCGGCATTGGCGCCGGCGCCCACGGCAAGATTACCCTGCCGGCAGAAAGCCGAGTCGTCAGGCTGCGCCGCAAGCTCGTTCCCCATTCCTACCTGGCTGCAGCGGCAACGAGAAGCTTTATCGCCGAGAAGCATGATGTCTCGGCCCAAGACCTGGTCTTCGAGTACTTTCTCAACCGCCTGCGTCTGGCCGAGCCGATCCCTTTTGCCGAATTCGAAGCGCTGACCGGGGTGGGGCGTGAGCGGCTTCAGCAACCGTTGGAGCAGGCCACGCGACTCGGTTTGGTCACGGTGGACGAGGACCAGATGCATCGCACTGGCCGGGGGCATCAGTATCTGAATGATTTTCAGGGGCTTTTTTTGCCCCGAGAAGGCTGCGAGCGGTAATTCCTTCATGAGGATGGTCAAAACCCGGTTCGGAGTGCCCTGAAAACCTTTCCGCTAAACCTGGTTTTGTCGATGGGTTCCAGATGGACCCCGGCCGCGTTGGGCCGGGCTACAAGGACCAAGAGCACCCTTTCTCCGACCTGTGCTGGGCCGGGCCACAAAGATCAAGAGCACCATTGCTGCGAACCTGTGCTGGGCCCGGCTACGGAACTGCAAGGTCGCCGCTGAGAGCCGTCCTCGGGTGGGGGATTTCGCTGAAGGCCTCGCCACGCGTCGAACTGAAGCGGAATTCACCGTTCGAGGACGGCGTCCTCACAGGATCGAAGCCCGTTTGCTGAGACACGACCTTTATCGGTTAAGTTATGACAAATTCAAACCAGAACTTTGAATTTGTCAGGATTTCGGATAGACTCGGGGGATGATTGAGCGCGATCTGGCACCGCTTCTTCAGAAAGCTGCAGAGACTTTCCCGGCTGTCACGCTAACTGGGCCGCGTCAGAGCGGCAAGTCCACCCTGTGCCGGAGCCTGTTTCCGGATTTTCATTATGTCAATCTGGAGCGGCCGGATACTCGGCGATATGCGCAGGAGGACCCAAAAGCCTTCCTTCAAGACCTTAAAGGCGGTGCGATTCTGGACGAGATTCAGAACGTACCGGAGCTGACTTCCTGGCTGCAGGTGCAAATCGACGATGACCCTGCGCCGCGGCAATGGATTCTGACCGGGTCGCAAAACTTTGCCATTTCCGAGTCGGTCAGTCAGTCTCTGGCTGGTCGAACTGCCACGCTCAATCTCCTGCCGCTAACGCTTAACGAAGCTCAACGATTCGAACAGGTTGGCCTCGACTCGCTGGAGCAAGTTGTAATTCGAGGCGGTTACCCGAGAATCTTCGATCAGGACCTGGACCCATCAGACTGGCTGGCTTCCTACGTTGCAACCTATGTGGAGCGGGACGTTCGTTCACTGGCCGGCATTTCTGATCTGATGGCGTTTCAGCGTTTCCTGGGCCTGTGCGCGGGGCGAAGTGGCCAGGTTTTGAACTACTCTGCATTGGCCAACGATTGCGGCGTTTCGCAGCCGACAGCCAAGGCCTGGACGTCCATTCTTCAGGCCAGTTTCCTGATATTCACACTGCCAGCATGGTCCGGAAATATTCGAAAACGGTTGATACGCAGTTCGAAACTTGTTTTCGTCGATACCGGGCTTTTGTGCTGGCTGCTGGACATTCGAACAGAAGAGCAACTCCGCTCGCACCCCCTGAAAGGGGCCATATTCGAAAGCTGGGTCATATCTGAAATCTACAAACGCCGTCATCACGCCAACGAACGGCGCGGTCTGTACTTTTACAGAGATCAGTCAGGGTTGGAGGTGGACCTGCTGATCGAAACCACCGGCCAGATTGATCTGGTCGAATGCAAGGCCGGCCAAACCATCACGAGCAGCATGGCCCGACCACTCAAAAGGCTAGCGGAAATGCTGCCCGAAGATGACGTGCGCAGCGCAGCGATCGTCTACGGCGGAGAAGAGCAGCAGCATCGGCAGAACATCAGCTTCGTGCCTTGGCGAAATCTGCCTGACCTGCTCGACAAGTAGTCTAAACGGGTAAAATCAGCGCGCCATGCACCACATCGTTGCCATCGCCACGCTGCTTCTGGGCATTGCCGTCATTTTGGCCGGCAACGGGTTGCTGGGCACTTTGCTCGGGGTTCGGGGTGAAATGGAGGGCTTTTCCAGCACCACGCTGGGGCTGGTCACTGCGGGTTATTTTGCCGGGTTCGTGGCCGGCACTTTCGTGATCCCTGACGTCATCCGGCGCATTGGCCATATCCGCATGTTCGCCGCGCTGGCGTCGATTGCATCCGTCGCCACGCTGCTGCACGGCATGCTGGTCAACCCCTGGGCCTGGTTCCTGCTGCGCCTGATTTCCGGCATGTGCATCGTTGGTCTGTATATCGTTATCGAAAGCTGGCTGAACGAACAGACCGACAACGAGCACC
>SKQI01000119.1 GCA_007119095.1 Wenzhouxiangella sp.
AGCAATCGCAAGTTATCGGCAACAGCACGAGTGGCAGTAGCGCCAGGGGCGGCGGCATTTGGCTGGCCGACGGCAGCCTGGTCTTCACCAACGGGGCTATCTCTGACAATACAGTCCTGGGCCCGGGTGGCGGCGTTTTCGCCGAAGACAGCACGCTCAGCATCTCAGACGCGCTGGTGGCAGGCAACTCGTCGGGCAGCATGGGCGGCGGCATGCGGCTGGATGCGGTGGCGCTGGATATCTCCAATACCACCATCTCCGGCAACCAGGCCGATAACCAGTCCGCCGGTTTGTGGGTGAGTGCCAAAAGCAGTGGCCAGATCACCAACAGTACCCTCAGCGGCAACAGCTCCTCCGGCGGTGCCGGTACGGCCATACGGGTGAGCAACAGTTCTATCGATCTGGTTCATGTCACCGTGGCGTTCAACGAAAACGCAGCCTCCAATCCTATTGATGTCTCGGTCTCGACAAACAGTGGTGGAACCAGCCAGCTGCGACTGATCAATTCCCTGCTGTTGGTCAACCGCTGCAGCGGCGCTGGCGCCATTCTGATCAATATCGGCAGCATGGCAAGTGGATCCGGCTGTGGCTCACCCCCTCTGCCGGGAACACTGTTTGCTTTGGCTCCGCTCGCTGACAATGGCGGGTTCGCAAACACCCATGCGCTGGCTGCTGGCAGCGTGGCGATTGCCCAGGGCGGCGACTGTGTGCAGGACTGGGGAGTAAACCAGGATCAGCGAGGCCAAGCCCGCCCCGGACTGGCTGGCCGGGCCTGCGATGTCGGCGCCTATGAATCGACGCTGCCTGCCAACGTGGCGGATCTGGCGCTGTCTATTGCCCCCTCTGTAACCGACATCCAGATCGGGCAGGCTGCCACGTTCTTGATTGAAGTCGAGCAGGCCGGGCCGCAAGCGGCCATCGATATCGATGTGGCGATTACTCTGCCCGCAGGCCTGTCATTCAGCAGCGCCTCGGCGAGTTCAGGCGCCTATGACGCTGCCACGGGTGTGTGGCGGATGGATGCGCTGGCCGCGGGTGATTCGGCCACGCTTAGCCTGATTGCCAATGGTCAAGCCGTGGGCGAGCAAACCCTGGCTGCCGAGGTCAATGCCAGTACGCCAGACCCTGAGCCAGTCAACAATACCGCCTCAGCCACGATTGAGGTCTGGCCGGCACCCGCCGCACTGGTGGTGACTACTCTGGATGACCAGGTGGTCGAGGACGGTGCCTGCAGTCTGCGCGAGGCTATCCTCCAGATTACTGACGGCGAACCCTCGGCCCTGAATGATTGCGCGCCGGGCAATCTGTTCGGGCATCTGGCCGAGATCCGGTTCGATCCAGCTCTCGCCGAAGGGGTTATCACCATGAACGGCACAGCGCTCCCAATGCTCTCGACCGGGATCCGCATCGAAGGCCCACTGCCCGAGGATGCCCGGGGCATCACGCTGGATGCCGGTGGCCAGTCGAGGATCTTCGAGGCCGTAGGCAATCACAATGTCACCTTGGTCGGCATGACCCTGACTGGTGGCCGCGTTGAAGGAGGCAACGAGCACGGTGGCGCCATCCGGGTCGAGCAAGGTGCGAGCTTGAGAATGGAGCACGCCCGGCTGTTGAACAACGAAGCCTTGGGCAATGGCGGCGGCGGGGCGCTGGCGGCCGTCGACAGTGCAATTGATCTATTTGACTGTGAGCTGGCAGACAATATCAGCGTGCAGGGCAATGGCGGCGCCATCCTTGCCGACACTAGCGCCCTGAATCTGGTGCGCTGTCTGCTCACAAACAACAAGGCGGGTGGCGGAAGGGGCGGGGCGGTTTATGCCGACAACGAAGATCGGTTTACCTACCTGGAAAACACGACCATTTCCGACAACCTGTCGGGGCTGGACGGCGGTGGCTTGTATGCCAACGGGGAGCTGTACATCAGCTTTTCGACCTTGTATAACAACGTCGCCGGTAACGGCGCCATGGACTTGTTCGTTCAAAAGCTTGAGCCTGTTGCCTTCGAGACGCTCTACATCTGGCATAGTCTGATCGTTCAGGAATCGCCTGGCACTGGCAGCTGCAACGTGATCGACGCTACCCTGAACATACAATCCAGTCTGAGCACGGATGCAGCCTGCACGGGTCTGGCCAGCAGTGCAGCCGAGATCGGTCTGCAGCCGCTGGCCGACAAAGGCGGGCCGACCCGCACCCATGCGCTGGCGCCCGACAGCATCGCTGTCAACATGGGCGACCCGGATTGCAGCGGTTACATCTTTGGCGGTGGACTGTTCCAGGATCAACGCAACGAGCAGCGCCCCGGCATCGGCTCGACAACTTGTGATGCCGGGGCCTATGAGCTCCAGGTGCTGCCGGTCGATCAGATCTTTTCAGACCGCTTCGCCTTGCCCTGAGCGCCAAGCTGATTCCCATGACACCCATATAGCGCAGGATGCCGTCTTCGTCGATGATGTACATGTGCGGGGTGACGCGGGCGTCATAGGCGCGGCCCATATTGCCGGACTCGTCGAGCAGGACGGCGGTGGGGTGGGCGTTGCGGGTGCTGGTCAGTTCATCCGCTTTTTCCGGTGACACGTGGCCTTGGCTGCCGGGGCGGGGGAGATCACGGTCAGCCAGACGGCGTCGCTTCCAAGGAGATGAGGTAATCAGCAAAACAAACTTTCTCTGCCATGAAAACGCGTCGTCACAATTCCGTACTCTCCCGCCGGCCAAGACTTTCCGCGAGAAACGTTGAAACCAGCGCATTCATGCTGACACCTTCCTGCTTGGCGCGGGCGGCGAGTCGTACGTGCAGGCTGCGCGGAATTCGAGCAACAAACTTTCCGCTCGGCATCTCTCCAGGACGAGGAATCTCCCGGCCGTTGGCGATTGCTTCTTCAGGACTTTCTCCATCGGACATGCAACCTGGCAGATCCGGGAAGACAATCAGCCACCCCCCGCCTTCGTCCACTTTCAATGGCCGGAGCTTGCAGGAGTATTTGAAATTCTGATCCATCAGACGGCTAGTTTGCCATCTATCCCTTGCCGGAAACAAAAAAAGCGGGCCACCAGGGCCCGCTCTTCTAATCATGCAAAAATCCAAAATTCAACCTGATTAGTGTCGTGTCTCAGCAAAGCTTGGCAATATCCGTGAGCTTCGATGAGGCAAGCCGTCCTCGGGTGGGGGATTTCGCTGAAGGCCTCGCTACGCGTCGAACTGAAGCGGAATTCACCGCCCGAGGACGGCCTGCGCTGAATCGAAACCCGGAAGCTGAGACACGACGCTACTAAGGAAATTCAATACTTAACCGTACACCCATAAGGCCGGGTAACCGCTGGATCAATCTCGTCGCCATTGGCCATCGCGGTCAGTGCCGCCACCACATACTGCGTGGCACCCGGGATGTCGGCCGGGTTGGCGCTGGGGTTGGAGTCGATGCCGCCCATGTAGCGGAGGATGCCGTCGCCGTCGATGATGTACATGTGGGGGGTGACGCGGGCGTCGTAGGCGCGGCCCATGTCGCCGGATTCGTCCAGAAGGACGGCGGTCGGGAAGGCGTTGCGGCTGCTGGTCAGTTCATCGGCTTTTTCCGGTGAGACGTGGCCCTGGGCACCGGGCTTGGA
>SKQI01000160.1 GCA_007119095.1 Wenzhouxiangella sp.
GGCCGGGCCGAACTCGAAGCAATTGACCAACCCGCCTCAGGCTTCATGAATCCCGTCGAAAATCCAGCCGAATCCAATCCTCACGCCGGCTGATTTTCTCTGCACCCAGGGATGACCGATAAGCGGCCGCCACGGACGGGGCCTGTTCGCGCAGGATGCCGGATAGCACCAGGTGGCCAGCGGGTTTGACGCATTCGGCCAGTCTGGGGGCCAGTTCGATCAAGGGGCCGGCCAGGATATTGGCCAGGACAAGGTCGGCAGGTTTGGTCTCGAACTGGTCGGGCAGCAGGCATTCGATCCGATCGGCGACCTGGTTGCGTGTGGCGTTGTCCTCGGTCGCTGTCAGGGCCTGTGGATCGTGGTCAACGGCAACGACTTCTCTGGCGCCCTTGAGTGCGCAGGCAATGGCAAGAATGCCGGAGCCGCAGCCGAAATCAACGACGCGCTGCCCGGTCAGCACATGCTGGTCGATCCATTCCAGGCACAGCGCAGTGGTCGGGTGGGTGCCGCTACCGAAGGCCAGGCCAGGGTCCAGGCGGATAACGATGGGCCAGTCGGGATCCGGTTCAATATGGCTGGGGCAGATCCATAGCGACTGACCGAAGCGCAGCGGCTGGTAACGATCCATCCAGGCCCGGGTCCAGTCGCGGTCGCCAAGGCGCTCGATCTCCAGCCCGGCCGAATCCGCCACCAGGCCGGCTTCGACCAGGGTTGCGCTCAGCTCGACCAGATCGGTATCGCCGTCGAAAAGCCCCTGTACGACGATATCCGGCCACAGTGGCGTTTCACCCGGTGCGGGCTCATGAACCGGGTGGTCACCGGCATCCAGCAGCGTGACCGAGTGCGCGCCCAGCTCGGCCAGCACTTCCTCGGTTTGCTCAACCTGGTCCGGGTTGACCCGCAGACCAATTTGCAGCCAGGTGCTCATTTCCGTCCGCGTCAGGGGATATCAAGCAGGTTTTTCAGGTTGGCGTCAGCATCGATGACCGGCTGGATCCTGCCGTCGCGCGAGGTGAACAAGGTGGTCACCCCCGGGCCATGACCGGCTGAGTCACTGCGCCCATGCGAAACGATGCCGATTGAAACGGCACCACCCAGCCAGATTCGGCCGTATGAGTGGTCCGCGTCCATGATCGCGACGATATCGCCGAAGCGCAGCGCGTGCAGGTTGTAGCGCTCGTTGACTTCTTCGTCGAACATCTGGATGTCGTAGTCACCGGTGAAGACATGATCGCGGCCGAGTCCGGAGCCCATGATCTTGGCCGGTATCTTGTGGGTGACACCGATGCGCAGAAGGCCGTCTTCGGTAATGCCGGCACCGTTGTCATTGAAGGCCTCGATCAGCCTCGGGCTGCTGTTGAAGACTCTGACGCCATCGACGTTGGTCAGGCGCATGCCGGCGCCAGCGGTGCGAATCTGCATCAGGTTGCCAATGGCAAGGTCGTAGTAAACGTCCGGTTCGAAATCGACCATGACATGTTCGACGCCACCATGCTTGCCGACCACCCATCCGACGGCGCCGGCTGCAGCACCGTTCAGAATCCGAACCTCGTTGCCAATCATGCTAAGCGCATTCAGCGCCCGGTTGTCGTTGCCGGTGCGGCTACCGTCCCGTCCGAGGTTGTAAAGGCTCACAGCCGGCTCGACATGGTTGCCGGCCATTCGGACGGCACTGTCGCCGGTGCGAAAGTTGTAGGTAATTGAGCCGGTGCCCGGCAGCAGAACCACTTCGCCGTCGGCGTGGACGCGGTAGACGCTGTCGCGGATCGCCGGAGGCGAGATCTCGCCCTGCACCGCCTGGATGACCAGCTCGTCTTCGTTGAATTCGATCGGCTGCAGCGCGATGGCTGCTGGTGCCAGGATGATGCCCAGCGTCAGCAGGGCGGTGGACAGGTTCAGCTTTTGCATGGGGCACGATCTTGGTGAATCAGCCGGGGATGGTAACGGATCAGCCTCGACTCAGGGGTGATCGTAGTCTGGGAGGACCGCCGTCGTTTTATCGCTCCCGCTCCCGGGCTCGACCGCGCTCCCTGGTCGGCGTGCTGCGCTCGGCTGGTCTGGACCGCGCTGGTGCTGCTGGTGGCGGCGGTGGCGGTGCTGGCTGCCTCTGCGGTGGCGAACTTGGCTGGGTACGGGGTGGCGCAGTGGGTTGAGCGCGTGCCGGCGCTCGCTGTCTGTCGACAGGAGCAGGTTGTCGCTGCCCCGGATCGCGCAACACTTCGCGCGACCGGCTGGTGTCCGGCTGCCGCTCAGCCGGCTGTGTGCGTGTGTCAGATCTGCGCTCCCCGGTGGCGCTCGTGCCCGAAGCATCGCGCCGGTGGAACGTGCCGGTGGCGGGCTGGCGCACGGTGCCTGGATGCCCAGCGGACAATGGGCGGGTGTGGCGCGGCACGTTGCTTGAGCGGTGACGTTCTCTCAAGGCTGCACGTTGAAGTTGCTGTTCCTCTGGCGTCCTGCGCTCGGTGATCCTGGCCTGTTCCGGAGAACGGGTGGCGGCCGGTAGTGGTGGGCTGTGTGTCGCGACCGCCGCGCGCTGGCGGTTCTCCAGCATCCGCAGACGCTCATCAACATGCCTGACCCGGTTCGGGGGCGGGCTGACGTAGCGCGGGTAGTGAATGTGGCTCCATCCCCATGGATGATGCCAGTGATAGCCAAAGCTGTACCACGGGTAGTAAAAGCCGGAGCCGAAGGCAAGACTCACCCGTGCCCTGGGGCCGGGTCGGTAACCGTAATACCAGCCCGGGTAGGGGTAGAACCAGGGGTCGGCGGCGCCGACCCAGACTGAGTAGGGGTGGTAATAGCGACTGAAATAGAAGTAGTCCAGCGACCAATAGGGATACAGCAGGGGGTCAGCCCGAACCACCGTGGTGCTGTGACGACTGGGTGCCTGCTCGTAATAGACGCCATCATGCCCGTATCGCGGCTGATGGTAAGTAGCACAACCGCTGACCAAAGCAGCCAGTAATATCGCCGTCAGAGGTCGTAAAAAACCAGCCATGATCCTTGCTCCACGCTTGTTAGCGTGTTGAGTCTACATCATTGGTCTTGAATGAGAACTGAACACACTTGCAAGTGTGTGTCGCATTGACGATCATTGGCTGGCATTCACCGCGGTGCCCGAGCTGTCATGAATGAACAAACGAAAAAAGCCCTGACGAACGCCGAAACCTGGCTGCGCTTGCCAGTCATGGCGCTGTTTTTCGTCATGCTGTTGATTGCTACGCCCTTGTTGATCGCCCTTGCCCTGTATGCCTGGATCCTGCGCTTGTTCAGGGCCGAGTTCCCGCCAACGGTTGTTCGATTTGGCAAGGATCTCGGTGCCTGGTTCGAACGCAGCGCCCGCTATCTGACCGGTGCCGCCGACCGTCGTCCGTTCCCGTTCGAGGATCTCGACTGCCCACGTGATCCGGTACCGGCTGCCCGGGCTGCACCGGCCACAAGGCCGCCGACCGCGATAGGGTCGGCAGATGAAGCAGGCGCGCAGTCTCCAGTGGTGGATGCCGAGCCGGACCAGGTCTCAGCGAAAGGGGTTGCCTCTGCCGCGAAGCAGGCAAAAGCAGACAGTCAGACTGACGGTGCCGGCACGGCCAGGAC
>SKQI01000091.1 GCA_007119095.1 Wenzhouxiangella sp.
AAAGTCACTAACGTATTTTGCATAGGACCTGATTTTCGCGTCTGCATTAAATGGTGCAGCGGACCAATTAGAAAAACGGATAAGCCCGAGATCATTTGCGCCATTGCCTAGAGAAACGTCGACGTTACCAACACCTATCGACTTACTAAGAGCTACAGCAGTTTTATATTTTTCGGCGTCTTCCGATATTATATCGAGCCACATCCCACCATCAAATCTTGTTTCTTTGTAATACATAATATTCGCAACGGACTGGTATCTTGTAAAACAATAATTAGCCGTACTATTAGATACATCGCCATATAAAGTAATTGCCCGGACCTGTTCATAATTACATAGTTCGGCAACGTCGTTGTACATAACAATTTTTCGTGTAGGGTCTGATTTGTTAATCGCAGATATTGACTCTGCATCTATCGAAGAATGAACTAATACTTTGTATAAATACGCTGCACCGAGGAACAGTATCGGCCAGAAGCCTTCCCTCCTAAGTTCCAGTATTATTTTATTCTTTGTGCTGTTATCTAAATAGTTCTCGATTTTAGGTTTGAATAAGCCGTTCTCGTTTGTATATCCTATGGCGCCATCGTTACTTATAATCCAATCTGGAAAGGACAGACCATCGATTTGCGAAAGCACATTATTTAGAGGCCTTGCGCTTGCAAAACCGACAATATATCCACTTTTTCTTAGGCGATTGAGAAACTCCATTGCACCTTTTGGAACCTCGCCATTTGGGTCAAGAAATGTTCTATCAAGATCAGATATGAATACTTTGCTTAGCCCCATTCGTAGTCTCTCAAAATATCCGTTGTACGAGACTTAGAAATGATATTAATTACTTCTGCGTCTTCTCCTAATCTTTCCTCTAGAAAGCTTAGGCGTGCACAATCTTTTAAACGAAGCTTTCTACCATGAAAGCGTTCCAGCAACTTCCAAAATGTAATGTTTGCTGTTAAGCATGTTTGCCGAAACTGCTCAGCTTTATTGGGATTGATACCGATTCTTGAGATGACCATATCCCGGTTGATCGTATATGGAAAACCACCTAAACCTAGGAAATGGAACTTTTCTGATACAGATAACCCACTTCTAGGCAATCCCCAAAACAAGTCACGCTCATTCAACCAGTTATAAGGCTCTCCCGGCGTTCGTAACGACTTGATTGGAACGCCTTCTAGAAGATCCAAATCATTTGGGTTTGTAACAGTAACGACCAATTCAACTCTAATTCCCACATCACGAAGCCCTGTGAGAATTCGTTTTATGGTGCCGCCTGTTCCAATTCCGTCGTCACAGACAACGACACCGTCGCAGGAACTTTTTTCGTACTGTGCCTTAAGATTAAGGAACTGTTGCGACAAGTGCGCCGAAAGCGCCCTTGGCATTCTCACATAAGGACCTATTTCTGCGTGTGAAATACTTGTGCAGGCTCGCGTTATCTCAAGGCTAAAGTCATACTGGTTAAAAATCACCCCGCCATCGAGAGTTACGACAAATTTGTTTATTGGAATAAGAGTTCTGACTTTTGTCCTTAATTGGCTAAGATCCATTAATTCGAGATTATCGACAGCAGAACTCAAAGCCATGTGAATCTGTGGCCTTATTGCACCATCTATTTCTGGAACGCTAGTCGTTTGCTTTAATTCGAAGTTTTTGTACGCATCCCAAAAGTCACACAGTAGAACAAATCGTTTTCTATCAAGAGGGGTCTGCTCAGTTGCCATCGTTGTTACCAAAGATCTCATTAACTTCGTCAATAGTTGGGATAGAAGAAGCAGCCCCCTCTCTAGTCACACTTATCGACGCCGCTATATTGCCGAGTTCCGCTGCTTGCTTTAAAGTTCCGCCTTTCAGTAGTCCCGCGGTTAATCCACCAATAAAAGTATCTCCTGCACCCGTTGTGTCAACTGCGGTAACAGAGCGTGAGTTTATTCTCTTTCGCTGGCCGTCCCAGAACAATCTAACACCCCGCTCACCAAGCGTCACGACTACCGAGTTAATACCCTTGTGTGCAAGTACTTCTGCTGCATTAAAAACAGTCTCATCATCTTTAGCGCTCACTGGCATTCCAGATAACTCTTCCAGTTCATGTTCATTAACAACCATTACATCTGTCCGTTTCAGGATTTCGTCAGAAATCTGTCTAACTGGCGCAGGATTTAAAATAGTCAACGCCCCATATTTCTTCGCATGCTCAAATGATGCTTCGATTACTGCATCAGGCACCTCGAATTGGGCTAAAACGATGTCGTCTTCATTTACGTCTATATCTTTTAAGAATTCATCGCCCCACAATACATTAGCGCCAGATATTACAATGATTGAATTATCTGAGCTTTCCGATACCGTTATAAACGCGGTACCTGTAACAGTTTGTTCTAGTTTAACGACACCTGAAACGTTTACTCCTTCATTTCTTAGGAACTCAAGCATTTGCTGTCCATTGCTGTCGTCACCCAACCTGCCTATCATTGCTGTTTCGCAACCTATTCGTTTGCACGATACCGCCTGATTCGAACCTTTTCCTCCTGGAAAATACTTCACATCGTTCCCAAATATTGTTTCACCTATTTTTGGGTGCTTTTTTACAAAAGCTACGATATCCATATTAATACTTCCTACCACGATTGCTTTGCTCATTTTGTTACTCCGGTTGGGTTCTTCTGGGATAAATTGTTGTTTGTCTATTGGTGGTGAGTTGTGGGTTTGTCATGCTAACGTCCGGCTTAACCGGCGCGGGCTTTGCCCGCGTCCGAGTTGAAGCCGTTGTTAGAAGAACCGCGGCGGCGGCCGCCTGGCACAAACCAACCGAATAGTACGGCTTCCGGAAATATTCGAAGTTTCGAGCTTCCAGCGAGATTTGATGAAACCGGATCAAAATCCTTACGGACCGCGGCTATTACCTCTACTGCCCGCTCAACATCTGATGCCTGCACTCGAACTGGTCTCTCGTTAAATATTGGCAGTTGCACTCCAGGATATAGACTACCGAAACCATCACCAACGACCAAGAATTGGATGCCCTCCGCTTCTAGCGCCATCCGTATGAACAGTAGCTCCATATCGTCTGTTGGGTGTGCGATGGTAATCATTGTTCTTCTAACGTTTGGGTTAACCGGCGCCGCCACCGAGCTTTCCCGGCCTTGCCGGCCGCAAGCTTACCGGCGTCCGGTTGAACCCATGGTTAGGCATCTTTCGCCTCTAGTGCCGCAACGATTGCCTCGACCACCGCAGGCTCTGGTTTAATCTTCTTCGCAGTTCCATGCGTTGTCCACACGTAGAATCGTAGAAGTCGCGCTTGAAGTTTCGAAGTAACGAAGCTTTTCGTGAGCTCATGCACCCACTTTCTATCATCGTCCATTGGAATTGCCCATTTGCGCACCTCCCCATCAGCAATTTCAACCGGAATCCCGTCAGAAAATGGATCCTTAACAGCCGCAATCACAGCATTTTTCTTCTTCCAGAGCCCGGTTCTCATACCTATATTGTTCAGGGTCGTTCCTCTACGCCCAATGTTCGTAACCGAAATAAACAAAAATTCTTTTGACGGGAACCCTGGTCCCATCACTTCCCGAA
>SKQI01000259.1 GCA_007119095.1 Wenzhouxiangella sp.
ACATCTGGATGCGCGATGCCGGCCCGATCTCTGTAGTCGACGACGCCGGCGGGGTGTTGCTGCTGGACGGCAACTTCAACGGCTGGGGTCAACGCTTTCCGCATGAGCTCGATGCCCTGTTACCGATGGTGCTGGCCCGACGCTGGAAATGCCGTCGACAGCGGCTCCCGCTTTGCCTGGAAGGCGGGGCGATAGAAGTCAACGGCAAAGGCGTGGCGATCACGACCGCGCCGGTCCTGACCCACCCCAACCGCGGCAACCCCTCTCCCGAAGGGATCGAATCGGCGCTAAAACAATGGCTTGGCGTGAAGCAGCTGGTCTGGCTACCGCATGGCTTGTCGATGGATCACACCGACGGCCATGTCGACAACCTGGTGCGATTCGTCGACCCCAATCGCCTGGTGTGCTGCATGCCAGGCCCGGATCATCCTGATGCCGGGGCACTGGCAGCCAACCATGCCAAACTGGAAGCAAGGCTGGGGCCGGGCTTCGAGTTGATCGATTTGCCAATGCCCCTGGTCCGGTCAGCATCAGGCCAGCTACTGCCCGCCAGCCATGCCAATTTCTACCTTGCACCCGGACTGGTGCTGATGCCGGGCTTCGGCCACAATACCGATGATGAGGCCAAGGTCACGCTGCAAAGCCTGTTTCCAGAGCATCGCGTCCTTGGCCTGGACTGCCGAGCGGTGCTGGCCCACGGCGGCGGCCTGCACTGCATGATCCAGCCCCTGCACGGCCGGAATGACCTGGAGTAGTAGCGATGAGCAACCTGACCCGATCCGTTCACTTTCGAGATGTCACGCCGCTGGCGGTCATGGCGATGATTTTCGGCGTCATGAGCAGCATCCTGTTTTACGAGACCGATGTTTTCTGGCAGGACACGGGCTTCTTCTTCGGACTGTCCCTGGCCGTATCGCTATGGGGCCTGTGGCGCAGCCGGGTCTCAGGCATGCACCATCTCTATTTGCGTGACAACGCCGCCATTGGCGCGGCCCGCCTGGGGGTTATCGGGGCGTTTGTCTGGTGCGGCTACGTGCTGTTGAATCATGCCGACCCCACCATCACCGGCATCTGGACCGTGCTGTACGTGCTGATGGCAATGGCTGCAATCAAACTGTTCGGTCAGTTCGCCGCCGAGTATTTCGGGCCGCGCCTGCGGGTGGACATCTACGAGCGCAAGAACCTGGCCGCCGGCACCGTGGTGGGCTCTTTCACCTTCGCCACCGGCCTGATTTTCGGTGGTGCCATGTGGGGTGATATGGAAGCCGACGCGCTGGAATACGGCTGGCTGTTCCGGCTGCTGCCCGGTTATGAAGACGGCTGGTGGATCACACCGTGGTTTTTCCTGATGGGCTGGGCAATCCTGTTTTTCACCATGCGCTTCTGGTTCAAGCGCGAGCATATCGATGCCCGCGAGCGCATCGTGCGCGAGCGCAACCAGGCCGACGCCAATGCCTTCGCCTGCTTCTGCATTGCCTGTGCCATCACCATTGCCTACGCCGTCCAGGGCGACTACACCGGCTTTTTCGAAAGCCTGGCCGGCTTCAGCATCATTGCCCTGCCGATCCTTGCCCATGAAATCATGCGACCGGCCAATCCGCGCGGTCAGCGCCAGCGCGGCGAGGGCTGGATCTACATTGCAATGGCGCTGATCGGCATCATCACCATTCCCTGGGTAGGGCGCTTGTTCGGCATGGCCCTCTGATTCCGGCGTGCGCACGCTGCCCTGGCCACTGGCCGATGACGAGATCAGCGCTGTCCATCGACGCCTGAGACGCGACTTCTGCAAGTGGGACATTTTCCACCGTGGCCAATCGAACCTCCTGCCCGATGTGATCGTACTCAGCGAGCAAGAGCATGCGCTGCTGGTTCAAGCCGCCCGTGAAGTCTGGCTGGCGCTGCGCGAGCTCGAAGCCAGAGCTATCGAGGCCGCACCGGTACTGATGGCGCTGGGGGTTCCCGAGGCGCTCGTTCCCTTGCTGCAGGAGAGCGGACCGATATCACCGCGGATCAGCCGCTGCGACTTTCACCTGGCCGCTGGCGGCCAGTGGCTGATTTCCGAATTCAACGAAGACGGCCCCGGCGGCTACGCCGAAGCTCACGGCCTGGGCGAAGTACTGACTAGCGACTGGGGCGAGCGCTTTCCTGGCCTGGCTGCCGCCGGCGATCTGCGCCGAGCGCTGGTCGACACACTCAAGCCCTACCAACGCATCGGCCTTGTCTACCCCACCGCCTACACTGAAGACCTGCAGCAGATTGCATTGATCGCCGACTGGCTGCGGGCAGCCTCAGTGGACGCAGTCACGGGCTCACCGGCCAACCTGGTCTTCAAGGACAACCAGGCATTTATTTTCGATGAGGCCATTGACGCGCTGTTTCGCTACTATCCCGGAGACTGGATCGCAGAGCTGCCCAACCTGGACACCTGGGCGCAGGCGGCGCGCTCCCTGCCGATGGTCAACAACCTGCCTTCCCTGGCTGCGCAATCGAAGCGCTTCTATGCAGCCGCCGGTCATCACGGCCTGAGCCTGTCCGAATCCAGCCTGGCCACGCTGGCGCGCTGGCTGCCGCCATCGCACTACCTGGAGCCGGAACTGAAGGAGAGGCTGATCGCCGAGCGCACTCAATGGGTAATCAAAAGCGCGTTCGGGCGGATGGGCGATACCGTGCGCCTGGGTATTGCACACAACCCGCAGGCCTGGGAGGAGGCCATAAACCGCGCCCTGGCCGATTCCGAACCGCATGCCGTCCAGGCCCGCTTTGATGCCGCACCGATGTGGTTCAGCTCCGGCCTTGGGTATGCCACGATCGGATTGTTCCTGGTCGATGGCCATTTTGCCGGCTATTACAGTAGAGTAAGCCCTTATCCACTCATCAACTACGATGCCTGCCATGTCGCCACGCTGGTCGAAACTACTGGAACGACTGGGTAAGCCGCTGGGCCCGAAGGCTGCGGCCCCGGATATCCTCACCGATGGCCGGGTACGCCAAGGCGTATGGCACGAGTTTCGTGACTGGGAAGCCCTGTTCCAGCTTTACGGGCCGGCGGAAGGTAGTCCCTGGCAGGCCTTTCACTGCCCGACCCTGTTTGCCGGCATCGACCGGCTGCGCCTGCAACCCCGACTCACCGATCTTGCACCGGAGGTCAGCGAACCGCAGCCGCCCGGCGCCTGGCAGTGGCTGGGAGCGGATTGCCTGGTATTGGTCGACCTGCCTGGCGGGATCAGTGTGCAGCTGGCCGTTCGCATGCTGAATGAGAGCCCTGGCGGGGCCCAGTTGATCAGCGCCTTCGACCACTGGCCAGCGGCCAACCCGGTTCGACGGCCGCTCAACGAAACCAGCTACGTCCATATGAAGCCGCTGCTCTGGCCGCCGCGAGCGGTTGACCGCTCGGTGGCGATCGACTCGATGGACGTGATCAACAGCATGGTGACACTGGCTCCACAGGTTTACCAGCGCCGCCAGGCCGGGATATCCGCCGATGCCGCCGGCATCTGGATGTGCGACAGCCGCCGCCTGGTTGCAATGAAGCCCGGGCCCGGCAATTTCGATAATCGCTACTACATCGACGACTCCAT
>SKQI01000038.1 GCA_007119095.1 Wenzhouxiangella sp.
CCAGTCGCAAGTCGCACCTGGCGCCGGGACCGGATTGATGATCAAGCGAGCCACAGTCCGTATCCTGGAGCCGCTGCAGACCGTTCGCCGCGTCCTGCCCATTTTGTGGGCCAGCGCGCGCTCCCTGGCCATTGTCACCAGCGTGCTCCTGATGCTGGAGATTTTCTTTGGTCTGGCCGTGCTGTTCCTGATCAAACGCCTGATCGACGCCCTGACCGCCAATCTGGCCGCAGACGGGCTGATTGGTGGACTGGAGCCGGTCATGGTGGCGGTTGCCCTGACCGCCGGTGCCACCCTGGCGCTGCTGATAACCCGCGCCGTAAGCGGACTGGCCCGCGAGGCCCAGGGCATGCGCGTGGCCGATTACGTCGATCGGCTAATCCATAACCGGGCGATTGCGGCGGATTTGGCTTTCTACGAAAGCCCGCTGTATTTCGATACGCTGCAGCGCGCCCGCCAGTCCGGCAATCAGCGCCCGGCGCAGGTGATTTCCAACCTGCTGATGATGAGCAAGAACATCGTCATGCTTGGCGGCGTGATCGTACTGCTGGCCAGCATCAGCTGGATGTTGTTGCCGGTGCTGCTGGTGGCGATTGTCCCGGCGCTGCTGGTCCGGCTGCACTTCACCCGGATTCTGTACGAGTGGCGCAAGCGCCGCACCCAGTTGGAGCGCCGGGCCGGCTATTTCGACATGCTGTTGACCTCGGACTTTTCCGCCAAGGAATTGCGGCTCAACCAGCTCGGCCCCGCGTTTCGAGACTTTTACTCGGATATCCGCCAGACCATCCGTGGCGAACAGTTTGGTATCAACCGCCGCCGCGCGCTCGTCGAAGCAATCGTCGGCAGCGTTACGACTTTGGTGTTTTTCAGCGCGCTGGCCTACCTCGCCTTCCAAACCGCCGCGGGCCGGACTACGGTCGGCGATCTGGTCCTGTTTCTTCTGATTCTCCAGCGTGCCCAGAGCATGGGCCAGGAGCTCGTCGGACAGGTCTCCCGGCTATTCGAAGACCATCTTTACATCAACCAGCTTTTCGACTTCCTTGAAGTCCAGCCCCAGATCACCAGCCCAGAGCTTCCTCAAGCCCTGCTAGAGCAGAAAGGCGTGGAAGTGCTCATGGAAGGAGTCAGTTTCACCTACCCTGGCTGTCGTGAATTGGTCCTTGAAGACATCAGTCTGCGCATATCTCCGGGCCAAATCGTGGCCCTGGTTGGCTCGAATGGCTCGGGCAAGACCTCGCTGATCAAGCTGCTGTGCCGGCTCTACGACCCGACTGTTGGGAAAGTACTCGTCGATGGGCGCGATGCGCGGGAATTCAATTTGGAGGAATACCGCTCACTGTTCAGCGTGGTGTTCCAGGATTTCGGGCGCTATCTTTCGACCGTTCGTGACAACATCCGATTCGGCGATCTCAATTGCCCGCCCGGCAGTTCGGCAATTGAGGAGGCGGCCCGTCAAGCAGGCGCAGAGGAGTTCATCAAATTACTGCCGGCAAACTATGATACGTTTCTCGGTAGGTCATTTGACGGGGGAGTGGAGTTGAGCGTGGGCCAATGGCAGAAAATTGCTTTGGCGAGGGCTTTCCTCCGTCCTTCCCGTATTGCTGTTCTGGACGAACCGACCAGCGCAATCGACCCCAATGCAGAGTTCGAACTGTTCGAGAATTTCCGGGAGCGTATCGGTGGCCGCTCCGCGCTGCTCATCAGTCATCGGCTGTCGACCATCCGCCTGGCTGACTACATTTACGTGCTAGATGGCGGCAGAATTGCCGAGGCTGGTCGGCACGAAGAGCTCATGGAAAGAGGGGGACTTTATCATCAAGCGTTCAGCAGGCAAGGGAAATATTATAGAGAGGATCGAAATGGTTTTGCGGTTCCGGACTAAAACGACTAAAACAGTTCTTAAAGAAAAAACATTCCGAACTTTTAGACTAATGTTCGGAACTAGAAAGGGGGCCTTTCCTAAATGAACGACTATATCTGTTTTGGACTGAAAATCGAGTCTGAAATTGAATGTCCGAAGTTGATTTCCTGGCATCGTGATTGCGAAAAACCAGACATGCAGATTGTATTGGGTGCAGTCACAATTGATAAGGTCAACTCAATGCTTATCGATGGCTATGCATGGGTAAGTCCTGGGTGCTGCGCTTTCGAGATCCCGCAGGTCGCAAGATTCCTGGTGCATGGGGGTTGCAAGATCGTAGTAGAGCCGTTAGGACAGCTTAAGTCAAAGGAAATTCAAGCCTATCTGATGGGAACGGCAATGGGCGTGCTGATGCATCAACGAGGCGATATGCCCCTACATGTGAGCGCCGTATCTGCCGCTGACCGCCGTGCCATCGTGTTCGCAGGAAACTCGGGTGCCGGGAAGTCAACAATCGCAGCTTTTCTGATGCACGTCATGGGCTTTGAGATCGTAACCGATGACGTATTACGTCTTGAGTGCTCTGATGAATCGAATCTGCATGCTACCTATGGACCCAGGAACATAAAGCTTTGGCAAGATGCATGCGAACGGCTTGGTTTTGCTCCGACTTCTGGAATTCAGGATTTCGCGCGGGAAAAGAAATTTCATTTCTCGACTGCCGCGTATGATGACGCAGAACCTCTAAAGGTCCGCGATTTCGTATTTCTCGCTCGAAGTCCGGACGAGAAGATTCGGTTACGGCAGGTATATGGTGAAGATCATTTGCGGATTATCATTTCTTCCATTTATAGAAGTGCGATTGGTGCCAGTATCCAAGGAGAAAATAGGCTCTTCAAAAAATGCGTAGCTATAACGCAGCAAACGCAGGGATTTATACTTGAACGGCCGCGCTCTTTGGCTGATCTAGGTGCGGGAGTAACGGAAATCAAAAGAGCCGGCCTTCTTTAAGTGAGCGTAATTTTAATGAGACGCGATCTGCGTACAAGCCTTCGAATTTTTGACCCCTTGGAATGTCTCCGTGCTTTCTGTGATGTACGGTTCAAAAGTCATCCCAAGCTTGAGCTTCTCCTCGGCCAAGCGATACGAAAAGACGAGATCAGCGTTGAGTTCGAAGAAAGAGACGCGATCAATGCCTGCATGGCAGTTCGTAGCTATATTATTAATGTCGAAAGAGCTTGGGGTGAAAGATTTACTTGTCTGATGGCGTCTTTAGCTGCAAAGCGAATTCTGGCGCGTAAAGGGGTAAATACAGTTTTATATGTCGGTGTGCGCTTTAGCGGCGATGGCGAAAAAGCGAAAGATGATTTCAAGGCACACAGCTGGCTGAAATACGGGTCTCGCGTAATAGTAGGAGACCATGATATCGAGAAATTTAAAGTAATCAAAGTATTTTCCTGAGTCAGGCTTTCTTTTTTAGAAAACGGGAGAACTGAATATGGTTCACGGAAAAGTAAGATATTCAAGATCGGAATCGGCTGTATCTGTCAATATTGAAGGGGAGGAAATAATCCTGGAATCTCGCAGCGGAAATTATCTAGCGCTAAACCCTGTTGCTGCAGATGTGTGGGACTTGCTCCGCACACCTAAGCTTATTAATGAGCTCATAGAAGCGATTATTGCTATTTATGAGGTCGAG